>JBDRPB010000240.1:0-4117 GCA_043809485.1 Pseudomonadota bacterium
TATTCTGCGGGGCCCTTCAGTGAAGAGTTCCTGGGACAGCGTGCGACACTTGATGATGATGCGTTTTATGGCTTCTTGACCGAAAAGACCGGGATGATGGGAATACAGGTCTGAACCAGAAAGAGGCCCTAATTTGGTGCCGGTGAGGATAAAGGATGAAAGGAGGAAGCCGTGGCGCTAATGACAAAGGAACAGTATCTATCGAGCCTGAGGGAGCTTGATCATCGGGTGTTTATTCAGGGAGAAGCGGTTCAGAGCGTTCCGGATCATCCCATATCAAAACCACCGGCCATGGCAATGGCCGAGACTTATCAACAGGCTGAACAGGAGGATATGAAACCACTGTTCACTGCGCAGTCTCATCTCACCGGTGAAACGATCAACCGTTTTACACATATCCAGCACAATATTGAGGATCTTGTAAACAAAATCCTTATGCTGAGAGAAATGGGCAGAAAGACGGCTTGCTGTTTCCAGCGCTGTGCGGGCCTGGACTGTATGAATACCGTATATGCCATTACTTATGATTTAGATCAGGAATTCGGAACCCGGTATCATGACCGTTTTAGGGATTTCATGAAATATATCCAGTCAAATGATTTAGTGCCCGCCGCATGTATGACAGACACAAAAGGAGACCGAAGCCTCCCACCGTCAAAACAGGAGGACCCGGACCAGTACATGCACATTGTGGAAGAGAAAAAGGGGGGCATAGTGGTTCGTGGAGCAAAACTGCATATTACTGGTGCAGTGAATTCACATGAGCTGCTCGTAGTTCCCACAAGGGCCTTGAGGGAGGAGGACAAGGATTATGCTGTCTCCTTTGCCGTGCCCGCGGATACCAGAGGGGTCACATTCATATATGGACGCCAGCCATCTGATACGAGACGCCTAGAAGATGGCCGGTCAGACGTGGGCAACCTCTATTTCGGTGGTTGTGAGGCCATGGTGGTTTTTGACGATGTTTTTGTGCCAGAAGAAAGGATATTCATGAAAGGTGAATATGCCATGGCCGGGCGGCTGGTGGAGCTTTTTGCGGCCCATCATAGGGCCAGTTATGGCGGGTGTAAGGTGGGAGTCGGTGATGTACTCATTGGGGCAACAGCGGCCATTGCTGAGGCCCACGGCACTGAGAAAACCTCCCATATCAAGGATAAAATAGCGGAGATGATCCATCTGAATGAGACACTGCATGCGGGGGCGTTAGCCAGTACAGGCAAAGGTTATCCCACACCAAGCGGCGCTTATGCGGTGGATCCCCTCCTGGCCAATGTATGCAAACTCAATATCACCCGCTTTCCCTTTGAAATATCCCGTTTGGCCCAGGACATAGCCGGTGGTCTTCTAGTCACTATGCCATCTCTTAATGACCAGGGTAATCCTGATATTGGGACTTACGTGAAAAAGTATTTGGTGGGGGAAATCAGGAGTGGACAGTGAAAAACGCATACGAATATTGCGCCTTATTGAGAATATTACGTTAGGTACGGGTGCAGTTTCCTACTTGACGGAATCCATTCATGGCGCAGGCTCTCCCCAGGCCCAAAAAATCATGATTACACGATTGGCCGACATTGAGTCTGCCAAGTCCTGCGCATATAAATTGTGCGGGGTTTGATTAATCCCTTAAACCATCCCGCAGTAGCGGGATGGTCCCAGACCTGCTAAGCGTGTTAGATAAGGTTTTGTGATGCCCTATGGAATAAAGTTCAAATGACAAAATCCAAATGTCAAATCAAATCCAAAACCCCAATGTCAAAATGTTTTCCAAAACGATCAGTTATTTATCTGTAACTCTGGTTGTCGGGTTCACAGTTCAGCGCCGCCTCTGGCCACCGAAGTTGCCAGTTTGATCAAAAAAGTGACGCTGGCCTTGCCGAGTCACATACGAGGGTTCAGGGTTGGTTTCAGTTTCCATCAGTTAACCTTGAACCTTGAACCATTGAACTTTGAACCAGTTACATATTTTTAAGCATTCGTCATTTGTCATTCGAATTCATTTTATTTACATATTTGACCCTTTCAAGGTCACCATTCAAGCCACCCCTTTTAGGGGTGGTAGTTGACTCTTAACAGCTTTTTTTCCTTGGATCTTTTCATTTGCCTTTTTCAGAATTTTGCTTAACAGGTCTATATCAACCGGTTTATTTAAATATGCAAAGGCGCCAAGCTTCATACAGGTCTCTTCATCTACCTCGGAACCATGGCCTGTAAGAATAACAACCTCTATTCCGGGACGGGTCTCTTTTACTCGACGCAGGACTTCAATTCCATCAATGCCGGGCATCTTGAGATCAAGGATCATAACCTCCGGCTCATCTTCCTGCACCAAATCCAAGGCCGATTTTCCGTCATAGGCCACGGCCGAGCCTATATCACGTATGAGCAGACGCTCAGACAGAGCCTGAACAAACTCACGTTCATCATCTACAAGCAAAACTCTTGCAGGCTTCTTGAAATCGTACTTGAGGTAACTATCTGTCTGATAAGGCTTTTTTTCAACTTTGGTCTCAACTGATTTTACGCCTTCTATCTTACCTGCAATAGACGTAAGCTCCTCTTCAAGACGGCTCAACATAAGAACCTGCTTATCTATGGTCAGCATCACCCTGCCGTCTATGCTGTTCACACGCATATTATGTCCTTCTCTGGCCAAAGCCAATTCAACAGTTGCTGAAAGAATAAAGTCTGCTAAAGCTTTTTTTGACCGTTCTGTTGGTTTGAGTACATCCTTTTGCACATTTTTTTTTATAAGGTTCACTGCGTCATCATTTTCCATCTTATCTATGGGGATTACCATATCGTACAAAGATTCATCCCATGGATCATCAATCTTAAATTGGCTTTCAACCCAAGACCGGCAATTTTCATCCTGCCTGTGAATAAGATAGATTGCAGCCTTTTCATTTATTCCTTTTTTCCGGCAAGCAAGGGAAATCCTGGATTTCATATCCGCTATTAAACAGACACTTAGGACGTGAGTCAGGCATTTAGGGATGAGATGGCTTACGAATCCTTTAATAACAAGGTTATCAATCGAGATCATCCTTGCCAGGACATACCGGAGCTGTGCGATGGAACGTTCTTTCTCATGAGTAAACTTGTTGAATACCGACGTCTTGGCAGAGAAAGTGCGCATGAGCTTATTCTGGTCCATGCCACACTGTTTAACGGCTTCGGTCACAATATCTTTATCAGAGATCTGGCTAAATCCAGTGCGGTCTGCGACTTTTTTGGCAATAGTCCCTTCTTTGCAAAAGGTGCCGCTAAAAATACTTATAATAGGCATCTCAATTTCCTTATTTCTTAGCCTTGCATCTCTATGTTAATTCATTAGGCCTGAATTTGGTCAATGTTCCAGTTTCATGCCCCATCCTTCGAACATGAACATAATAGAAAAACCGTACCAGAGAGTGTAAGCCACATAGAAGACCAAAGAAAAGATGACAACACCCAAACGGTCGACAAGCTTCTGAGGTTCCACCTTATAGTAGTTATAGGACAATTCCACTCCTTTCTTTGACACTTCGCCAATAGTCCTGGACTCCTGGAACTTTTTCTGTTTCTTTAATTCCCTGTCCATAGCCTTAAGCGCCACCCACCAGTTATACATAACCTCCCTTTCGTTATAATTATATTTGGAGGCTAAAGCCCGGCCATCATTATTATACATAAGGTCGGCATCACCAAGACAGTGAATCAGGATTTTGCCGAAATCGCCGGTGACCTTTAACTCAAATCCCGATATAGTTACTGCCACGCCCGCCTTCTTCAACAGGGAAGCCGTCTTTTCAGCCTGCTCATTGTCCTTCATAGCAAGGGTTGCATTTACGGTATTTCCCATAAATTTATTTGCCTTTTCTTTGAGCTGTGGAATAGTGTAGGCCGATCCTTTTGATATGCAGTTATACAAATCGTCCATGTATTGCAAGCCGTTCTTGCCGTTGAATACAGGCGAAAAGATAATCATCATTACCACTATGAATGCCAGCATCATGGCGATACCGCCGTAAAATTCTTTTTTGTGCGCAATCATATACCTGCCTCCCCTCCCTTAAAATTTTTAATGTTGACAAGAAATGTTCCAATTACCCAGACCGAAAACGCGCCTATAACA
>JBDRPB010000241.1:0-3170 GCA_043809485.1 Pseudomonadota bacterium
CCTGCGGGCAGCTTCATCAATGGAGACCGCCCTGTCGCAGTAGTCCACACCATATTTTGAGAGGATCTTAAACCCCTCATCTTCCCAAGCGCCCGGGATCCTGAACACAGTCAGCGTATCTGAGGGATTTTTCCCTGCCTCCAGGATACCCTTTATCACGCCCCTGGCCATAAGATCGACCCGGGTATTACTTACAACATTCATGATCACTGCAATTTTTTCCACGCCTGGTTTTGAGAGTATATGTTTTGTGAGCTCTTTTGCTTTGAGCACCGAAGGATTGCCACCGATCTCACAATAATTTGCGGGATGACCGCCATGTCTTTGAACGGCGTCAAAGGCGGTAAGGGAAGCCCCTCCGCCCCCGATAATTAATCCTAAGTTTCCATCAAACTCGATCAACCTTCCGGCTACCCCTTTTTGGTCCAGACTATCAATCTCGGCCGCCTTTTTTTCAAAATCGCTTTGTTTTCGTTCTCCTTTGATTCTATCCGGATCTTTCTCCTTCTCCGCAATTGATCTGTTTCTGAATAGGGCGTCATCGTCTATTTCCAAATGACAGTCCAAGGCCACTCTCTTTCCATCTGTGGTTTGGGCCAAGGGATTTATTTCCGCAATAGTGGCATCGTTTTCTAAAAAGATGTTTGCTAAGAGAGAAAAAATATTGGAAAGCCCCAATAATGTTTTTCCGCTAATCCCCGTCAAAGAAATCATTTCCCTTGCCATATACTCAGGCAGACCGCTTCTGACTGAAAAATGTCTTTTTTGCACCATTTCCTGCTTCTTCCGGGCTAACTCTTCAATATCAACCCCGCCTTCGGCAGAAAAGATCGCGACCGGCTCTTTAGCCACGGTGTCATATGTTATCCCTAAATAAAATTCCTTGGCGATATCCAGCTTTTCTTCCACCAAGACCTTATTCACGCGGTAGCCTCGAACATTACTGAAAAGCATTTGTCTGAGCACGGATTTGGCCTCTTTTTGATCCCGGGCCTCTAAAACCCCACCCGCCTTTTGACGACCTCCGATCGGGATCTGGGCCTTAATTATGTTCGGGAAAGGAAGGGTGACGTCTTCATGACCGGAAACGACTACTCCTGAAGGTATGGGGATGCCCTTAGCTGACAGGATTTCTTTTGACTCATATTCTAATAACCGCATATTCCTCCTTTTGTCGATATGAACTTTGTCGACAATATTTAAAAAAAATCAGTTTGTCAATAAACAATCAGCTCAGGCACAAAAAATAAATTAAATTATTCAGGGGCGGGATAGATATATCTTGCCGAGGCAACTTCTTTGGGCCAAACGATCTCAAGCTTCCCATTTATCCACTGGACTAAGTAGGTCGGAAGGCTGTTCTGCTGTGTTTTTTTGCCGTAGGAGACGAATTTTACAGGGCCGAACACGGTCATCATCTCGGTCTCTAAAAGGGCATCTCGCACGCCCTTAGGTGTCAGGGGTTCAGCCCTTTTCAAGGCATCAACAATAACATACATGGCCGCATAGGCCTGTGCGCCGTGGTATCCTGGAGGAGTATCATACTTTGCCACAAACCTGTCAAAATAGTCTCTGGCGCCGCGGTAGGGAACAGATGGGGTCCAAAGAGTGGAAGAGTAGACATATTCTGCAGCTTCACCTGTAAAACCTGCGGCGTTTCCAACATAAAGTTTGGGGTTGAGATTGAGCGTTTTGGTCTGTTGCATGAGCAGTGATGCATCCATTGGAGAGGCATTCATATAAACAAGATCCGGATCTTTTGCTTTAACCTCCAAAAGAAGCGGGTCTAACTCAGTGGCACCCGCCTCATAGCCTTCGTTCATGACCACCTCTATGTTCAATTCTTCACATAGCTTAACAAATCTTTTAGCGCCAAACTGCCCCGAATAGGTATTTTCGCGGAGGATTGCAGCAGTTTTGACACGGGCCACCTTCCTCAGAAATGAAGCTAAAGCCCTGGGATGTTCGCTCACTGGCGGATTGATCCTGAAGATATACTTCCAGCCCTGCTCCGTAATCTTGTCTGCTGAAGCGGTATTTACAAGGAATGGGACCTTTCGTTGCTGGGCCACGGTCGCGGCCGCCCAGGTCACTGAGCTAGACCATCCGCCGCCAACGACAACGACCTTGTCTTGTAAAATCAATTTTTCAATGGCTGAGCGGCCCACATCAGGTCTTCCTGTTGTATCTTCGATGATCAGGTCTATTCTATTGCCGTTTACACCACCGGCCGAATTAATCTCTTCCGTAGCCATTAGAAACGACTTTTGTTCAATTTCCCCAAACCTGGCTAACTTGCCAGTCAATGGGAGGAGCACGCCCACCTTGATGTTTTCAGCCAGGGCAGGGCCCACAGCAATTGTCCCCATAAAAAACAGGGACAAAAATATACACAGCAGCTTGAGCATTTTTTTCATAAAAATCCTCCTTTCACATCTTTATCTTTTCCAGCACTTCCCCTGCCCCGTTCAGGAGAAACAGCATGAAACCGTATTCTCCGGCCCGCTGAGACAGATCTTCGTATTGGATAGCCTGTACCTCGTATTTGAGTCCCTTTTGGCGCACGAGAAAGCTGAGTCCCTGCTGGGCAGCCTCTTTTTCAAGAAAGACAGGAATGAAGGTTTCATCGTTCTTAGCGTCCTGCTGACCCAGAAACTGCTCAACTCCTCCCGGATCCTGGATGACTACCCAGACCCACTGATCCTTTTCAATCAATTTGCTCATTTGGTATTCCTCCTATATTGCCTTTTTTCATGTAAGGCCGCAACTCTTCAAACTGAAACGCCTCGTCTATTTCTCTTAGCGTATCCGCCTTTCTCCTTTTTCGGTGTCTGATAAGATAGCCGATATCCTCAAGTATTGCATAATAGGCAGGCACCATGGACAGGATGAGAAGGGTGGAAAAGGCCAGCCCCCACATGATGGCCGTGGCCAGGGGTGCCCAGAAAATGGATTTACCCCCAAGGCCCAATGCCATTGGCGCCAAACCGAAGATGGTTGTAAGGGAAGTAAGCATAATAGGTCGCATCCGTACATGGCATGCCATCACAATAGCCAGATAAAGCTGCCTGGGATGTTCTTTCCGATACCGGTTTATAAAGTCGATCAAAACTAATGAATCATTAACCACGATCCCCGCAAGCGTCAAGAGGCCTATCAAAGTGACAAAG
>JBDRPB010000242.1:0-2805 GCA_043809485.1 Pseudomonadota bacterium
AAGAGGGAAGGGATTTCACCCTGAGCCTGGGGAACAAGATCATACCCCTTTCTGCCAAAGAGAGTGCCAGATGGCGCAAGGCTGTCGAGCCGGTCATTGATGAATTCATAGCTAAAACACCCAACGGGGCTGCATACGTCGATAAGATAAAGCAATTGATGAAATAAGGCGGTAACATGGAGACTTTCGGGGTTGCCCGGTACAGAACTGGCATGTGAGAGGGCAACCCCGAATTTTGATGTTTCCTCGAGCCTCGTGGTATATTTAAGACGATTTCAGATATTATTTGCCCATGGATCTTTTTGAAAGAATAGGAATAGGTCTGGCGAAGAGACTGTACTGGGTTGCAGGTGCTGCGATTGTCGTGATGATGCTCCTCACTTGCGCGGATGTGATCCTGCGGGAATTTCGCAGGCCAATCCCGGGTACCTATGAGCTGGTATGTTTCTTAGGGGCTATGGCGGTTGCCTTTGCCATGGCCCATACCTCTGTAGAGCGGGGTCACGTGGCGGTGAGCATAGTGGTTCAACTATTACCACAAAGGATTCAAGTGCTTATCGATAGCATTACCAGCAGTTTTGGATTTATCTTATTTGCCCTGATAGCTTGGCGATCCGTGCTCTACGCATCGACTCTCCAGCACTCTGGCGAGGTTTCGCTGACTTTAAGATTGCCCTTTTACCCGTTCGTGTATGGGATTGGGTTTGCTGCTGCGGTGGTTTGTCTGGTACTGGTAACAGATATGGTCAAGAGTTTGATGAAGGTATTCGGTAAATGAGCCTCACAACGACGGGAATCCTAGGCATTATCATCCTGGTCATTCTTCTGTTTTCCAAGATGCCTGTTGGTTTTGTCATGGGTTTCTTGGGATTCCTTGGGTTCAGCTATGTGGTGCATTTCGAGGCGGGCCTGAGCCTCTTGGCCAGGGACGTTTGGGATGTCTTTTCTTCATATAGCTTGACCGTGATTCCTTTGTTTGTATTCATGGGACAGATAGCCTTTCATTCGGGGATCAGCAGAAGACTCTATGACTCTGCCTATGTATTGCTGGGCCACCACCGTGGAGGTCTTGCCATGGCTACTGTTGCCGCCTGTGCTGGCTTTTCGGCCATATCAGGTTCGACCAACGCTACGGCCGCCACCATGGCGACGGTGACCCTCCCCGAGATGAAACGATACAAGTATGACATGGGCCTGGCCACAGGTACTGTGGCTGCTGCGGGGAGTCTTGGCATACTAATCCCACCAAGTGTGATTTTCATTGTCTATGGGATTTTGACCGAACAATCCATTGGCAAACTTTTCGCGGCCGGTATACTCCCAGGCATACTTCTCTCTTTTCTTTTCTTGTTGACTATCCATCTCCGGGTCAGGAGAAACCCCTCACTTGCCCCACCGGGCCCTAGAACGAGCCTGAGAGAAAAGATAAGGTCTTTCGTAGGGGTAGGAGAAACATTGATTCTGTTTGCAATGGTAATGGGGGGCATGTTTTTCGGCTTTTTCACACCCACCGAGGCGGCAGCAGTCGGCGCCTTTTTGACCATCCTCATTGCCCTTTTAAGGAAGCAGCTCACCTGGCAAGGGTTTGTCCAATCCCTCGCTGATACCACTCGGATTAGTTGCATGGTAATGGTTATAGTGACCGGTGCGGTGATCTTCGGCAAGTTCATGGCCATCACACGGGTGCCCTATGACCTCGCCGGATGGGTGAGCGCCCTACCTCTTCCCCGTTATGCTATAATGGGGGTGATTATCATGGTCTATCTTTTCGGGGGGTGCTTCATGGATGCACTCGCCATGATCATGCTCACCATTCCCATCTTTTTCCCGGTGGCCCAAACCCTGGGGTTTGATCCAATCTGGTTTGGTGTGGTTATTGTGTTGATTACTGAGATGGGTGTGATCACACCGCCGGTGGGTGTCAATGTGTATGTGGTTTATGGTGTGGCAAAGGATGTGCCATTGGAAGCCATATTTAGGGGGGTTTTCCCTATGCTTCTTGCCCTGCTTGTATGCAATGCGATCATTCTGTTTTTCCCTCAGATTGCGCTCTTTTTGCCCAGCCTGATGCGATAATTATACATATCCTATTCCTATTGGAAGGTTTTCCACTTATTTCCCCTTGAAAAGGTGACGAGAGTGGCTATTTTACTTGACAACTGAAAAGTTGTTAGGCATAAATCCGCTTTCAAATTTAAGAGAAAGGATGTGGTTATCATGGTTTGTGCAAGTGCAAAAGGTGGTTATGAGTGCTTTTTTATGAGCAAGAAAGGCTGCCAGTTCAATGGCGGCACCTGCCACCTGATTGTTGATCAGTGTGAAGGCTGCCAGAAGGTGAAAGAATTCCCCACCGGTAAGTATTGCCTCAATTTCCCTGACCCTACGGCCAAGTGGCGGTTAGGAAATTGCACAATGGCAACTCACCTGGTAGAAACCAACAAGAAAGAGAATGGGAAACTGAACCCGCTTAAGGCTTCCAAACGTCAGGCTCATTGATGTTCCCCGTAGCTTAGTTTAGGGTTTTCAGGACCTGACACCTTTGTGAGGACTCCCAACAAGTAAGAGGACGCCGGTCATTTTCTGGCCGGGAGGGATTGGTGTGTCTATCGTGTCACATAGATGAGAAATTCACGGTTTCCTTTCGGGCCTGAGAGCGGGGAGGGGAGGTGCCCTCCTACAGTCCATCCTAAGTCTTGAAAAAACCCTGCGAGATCGTCGACCACCTTCCTGTGCAGTTCCGGGTCACGGACTACACCTCCCTTGCCAACTTTCGACTTGCCTACCTCAAACTGCGGTTTAATGAGG
>JBDRPB010000243.1:0-2366 GCA_043809485.1 Pseudomonadota bacterium
TACCTGTGGGCACGGCACCGGGTAGCTGTTCTTTCTGATTATAACAGGCTTAATCAACAAGATGAGAGAGTCAAAGAGGTCACAAATCTGGGTTTGACCTACAATCTGTTGACTGCCTATACTTCTTTTGTCGCCATTGACACCCGGATTCGCCTGCAGGATGGTCAGGCTATAACGGTCAAGCAACCTCTTCCACTACCCCAGGGGGTTTCAGATTACGCAGTGGGTAGTAGATCTTTTGCAGGAAAAGGAATTGGTCTCGCGACTCCTTCCTCCTCTGCCATGCCACTGAAAATCAGGGTGAGGGAAGAAAACCTTGAATACAAGAAGGAGGGCCATTTGGACTCTGAGCCTGCAATAGACACGGCGGGCATTGAGGGGAACCACATACAGCTTAAGAATATTGAAGTTACAGAGGGGCTGTCAAAAAATTCAACTCGAAAACTGATTGAAAATAATATGCCTGCCATCAATTATTGTTACACACAGGTATCAGGAAAGCAGGGTAAATTGAAGAGTGAGATTGTCATCACTCTGGTAGTTGATTCCGAGGGCAGGGTTATCAAGGCAGATGCCAATAGGGGCAAAATGGAAATTAAAAATATTGAGCGCTGCATTGTTCAAAAGCTCAGGGAGTTACATTTCCCGGCACCGGAAAGAGGCGGGAATGTAACGGTTACCATTACGTTTATATTGAGGTGATGTCCGGTGAAACGTTCTGGAGGGAGGCCAACGCTTTATTGGCTTCCCTCCCATTTGTGAAAATCAATAGGAGGAATGATGACTTATTCAGGCGTCTCCAGCTTTTCGTTAACCGTCTCTGAATTCGTCTCCCACCACTCGCTGCAGTACTCGTATTCGAAGGTATCTGGGCCTCTGCAGCCTGTTACGGCCTCGAAGGCCCTAACCGCATGCTTGAATACCTCCAGGTTTTCATCATTCTTCATAGCGTCTAACAACGCCTCTGGAACACCAAGCTCCTTTTTCCCGGCCAGAAGCTGGGCACCCCTGGCTCGAAATCGCCAGTCCGGATCATCAATCAAGAAGTCAATTAAGTCGCGTGTGGTGAAATCAGATTCTTCTATATTTGTGTCACCAGTGCCCTGCACGGAGAGCGTGACCCCTGCGATCCGGGCAGAGTTTATAAAAGCATGGTTGACCCTGGTGACCTCTGATTTCGCTGCTAACTGGAGGGAAGCATCACGCGGGTCGTTCAAAATCCCCAGAAGCTCTTCATAAGCGGAACGACTCATGTGGCTAATTGCAGCGTCGCCTAATTCAAATATGCTGCCCCTCTTTTGAATTCTCAGCCCCTCATTCGATATGACTTGATAGCTCCTCTGCAGCCTTTCCCTCATAGTGGCCTGAAATTTCTCAAATTGAGCTACTTGCTCTGACAGTTCTTTGCGAAGTCGCTTCAACTCTGGGTCAATTTGCCGCTGCATCAGGTCCTTGGTTTTTGTTCTGGCCACATCCTCAAGGAGTGTTTGAATTCCTGGCTGCTCAAATTGTTCGTCTATTCTTTTAAGAGTAACCCTTTCCAGACCCTCCTTTATGCCCCAAAGACTTAGTATGGTTATTATCCCAAGAGCTCCTGCCAAAAAAAGCATATCGCGAAGTATGTTTCGCTTAAGCCCCTTAATAATTAGATGTTCTTCTTCTCGAGATAATCGTCCCAGGTCATCGCCAAATAATTTACTGCACTCCGGGCAGGCCAGTAAAAGGTCATTTTCTACTTTGTATCCGCAATTTGGGCAGATTCTTGTCATATTCTACCAATAAATGTCCCGTATGCGATTATTTGGGAAGACCGTTTATCAAGGCGTGCAGATTTGTCAGGTCTTTTCTGAGTGATCGGTTACGAATATTGATCTTCCAGGATTGATATTCCAATTAAATAATGCCCTTTGAATCGTCCCTCATCGTCTTTAGTGATATGTTTGATCTCGGTTTTTAAGTATTCAGTAGGCTTTGATGCTTCAGCCGTGTAGTACCTCATGTTTACTATGTCACCGACTTTGATGTTTTTCAGTATATCAGAACCTTCCTTTACCAGTAAACATATCCCTTTTGATGATATATTCCATATTTTGAATTGATAAAGAGAGGGTACATCGCTAATTGAAAATTCCACACTATAAAACTGATCCGCGATGGTTCTATGTTCAGCCCTTTTCTCTGTGAAACCGTTTTCCATAAGCCTTCCCCTTAATTTAATGTCTCGTAATTTGTACCACTTATTGAAATTATAGATGTTTATTGAGGCCTATTGGTTTTGCCTCATCCTGCCACGGCGGGAGAATAATCGCCTCTACTTATTTTTTTGCAACGACCATGGCACACACCTTTTCGGCGGTCTCTTTGAG
>JBDRPB010000244.1:0-2486 GCA_043809485.1 Pseudomonadota bacterium
AGCCGCCACCGACACCGCGCCCAATAGGTGGGGGGCGTATTTGGAAGTGACGTAGATGGCCGTGGGCCCGTCGCAGGCGCCAATGGTCGCTATAGCCACGGCGTCCAGCTTGTTGAAGCCCATTGCCAGGGCCAGAAGCAAGGTCAGGAAAATACCGAACTGACCGGCCGCGCCCAGGAGAAGAATGCGCGGGTTCTCCAGTAGGGGGGCGAAGTCGGTCATGGCCCCTATGCCCAGGAAAATAAGGCAGGGGAAGACCGCGGTTAAAATCCCGTGGTCATAGAAAAGGCGTAACAACCCGCCATGTTCCATGAGCCCTGTCAAAGGCAGGTTGACCAGGATTGCACCGTAGCCAATGGGCAACAGGAGCAGAGGCTCGTACCCCTTAGCAATGGCCAGGTATATTAGAGCCCCACCCAATACCATCACCAGCGCCTGCTGTGCTGTGAGGTGGGCAAACCCTGACAAAAGAAACATATAAGATGATTGGAGAATTTCGGTCATACTTTCACTCCTTCGCTAATCAAGCCGGGGGCTTGCGGTTGTCTGGAAAAAGCTTCTTCATCAGCATGATGGTCAGGGTCAGGAACCAGAGAGAAAGCAGAGTTCCTCCCATGCCGACCAATGCCATGGTTATGCCAAATGTCCATGTCTCCATAAACTCCTCCCTAAAGGAAAAACGTAATCGTTATATGGTTTCTAAATCCCTATGTAGGGATGTCTAACAAGGGTATTGGGCTTCTTGAGCCCTTTTGTGCCAGGTTACTGCAAAAAACTCGCTTTCTAACTGTCTCTGGCAGTGCCTTTAGGGCTCTTTAAAGCAACTTCACCAGTCCTTCATCAATATGACTCCTGGGATGTGTGCCGATGATGGTCTGCTCCACATCTCCTCCTTTGAAGAGGACAAGCGTAGGGATATTCCTGATCCCGTACCTGGCTGGTATCACACGATTTTCAGCCACATTCATCTGTACGATCTTTACCTTGCCCTGATACTTTCGGGCAAGCTCTTCGATCACAGGGGCCATCTTTTTGCAGGGTTCGCACCACTCCGCCCAAAAATCGACCATGGCCGGCATATCTGAATTGATGATTTCTTCATCAAAATTTTTGTCCGTAACCTGGGACAGACCAGACATGATTAGTCTCCTTTCATAGGTTAAGAAGTCAGCAATTTCATGGCCGTCTGGTAGCGTCGGGCGGTCTGGGCGATAACTTCAGGGGGAAGCCTGGGTGGTGGATACGTCTTTCCCCAGTCCAGGCTCTCCAGGTAGTCCCGCAAAAACTGCTTGTCAAAACTCGGTTGAGGACCGCCCGGCCAATACTGGTCCTTTGGCCAGAAGCGGGAGGAATCAGGAGTCAGGATTCTGCCCTTGTCTGGGATGGGATCACCCATTACCACGTCAAAAGCAGAGATCCGATCCGTGGTCACGATCAAAAGGTCGTCCCCCAGATCGTAAATGTCCCTGACCTTGCCCCGGCTCAACAACTTCAGGCCGGGCAGATTGGTTTCTCTAACCGTTTGCTTTGAATCCATTTTTTCAGTTATCCTCCGGTTTTTGTCTTCCGGGACAGCACATAGGGTTTTGTCCGGCCCCGATGTAAATTGACCCCGCCATATTTTACGGGTTATTGTCCTTATAAAGATCTATGTACCCTTGTCTTAGCGTTTGGCTAACCGCGGACACATTTCCCTTATATTCTTCTTCTTTGACATTGGTGAGTCTGAAGTGGCGTACATCACTTTCACAACGAATAACTGAACCCGCAGGTATCATAGTGTGGGAGGGGACGGTTGCTCTCATTATGACTGCCCCTATTCCCACCCAGATGCCTTCCTCCAGGGTGGCACTGTAAAACACAGACCTAAGGGCCAGGAAGCATCCTTCTCCGATCACACACGGCCCGTGAATGATAACGCCATGAGCGACCGAGGCTCTCGGGCCGATTATTACCGACGTTCCTCCCCTTGAATGAATAATCACACCATCCTGGATATTGGAATCAGCTTCAATTGCCACGGGGTGAACCTTGCCTTCGGAGTCTGTTTCATCCGCCCTGATTACTGTTTGAGGCCCTACATAAACATTTGGACCAATGCGAACGTTCCCAATTATCTGGGCGCTGGGGTCAACAAATGCCGTATTATCTATTTCCGGCCAATCACCAATGGGATTGGGGCGAATTCCATGATTGGGAATTATCTTTTTCATAAGTTTTCCCTCCGTTACTAAATTCGGATTTCTTTAAGCCTTCGAATCCTTTCCTTCTAACTGTTTTCCGATCTTATCCGAAGCCTCAGATATCCTCTGGCGAGTGGCTTGACGGCTGGCCTCCAGACGATGGGCCAGAGTTTCGTCGGTGATGGCCAGAATCTGGCAGGCTAAGCAGGCCGCATTGCCGGCCCCATCAATGGCTACGGTGGCTACAGGAATGCCGGAGGGCATCTGTACCGTTGCGTAAAGGGCATCTACACCGGAAAGGGC
>JBDRPB010000245.1:0-3509 GCA_043809485.1 Pseudomonadota bacterium
TCGACCCTTGACAGCGAATTGAGAAAGATGGGGGTTATATCCCAGAAATCTTTGGTGAACCTTATCACTTATGTAGTCGTGGATGAAAATGATCCGGCCTTTCAAAACCCATCGAAACCAGTTGGCCCTTTCTACACAGAGGCAAAAGCAGCAACCCTGCCTTACCCGACCCGAAAAACCGAAAAAGGATACCGGCGAGTTGTGGCTTCTCCCCAGCCCGTCACCATCATAGAAAAACACGAAATAGTTAAACTTATCGAAATGGACTTTATCGTTATCTGCTGTGGAGGAGGAGGCATACCGGTGATCCAGAAGGGACGTACTTTCACAGGAGTGAATGCCGTTATTGACAAGGATCTGGCCAGTGCTAAGTTAGCAGAAGAAGTGGGAGTGGATATATTGCTCATAGCAAGTGATGTTGATGGGGCCATTCTTCGTTACGGAGAGCCGGATCAGGAACTTCTCCGCATAGTGACCCTTGATGAAATCACCAGGTACCTCGCAGAAGGGCACTTTTCGCCCGGTTCCATGGGACCCAAGATAGAAGCTGCCATTCAGTTTATCCAGGGCAATGGAAAAAGGGCCTTAATCACCTCCATTGAAACTATTGAAGAATCTATCGCAGGAAAGGCTGGCACTGAAATCGTGAAATAGAAAGCTTAAGGTAACGTTTACAGATTAGCTTATTAGTTGATTTTCATAGGGAATTATTGCACTAACAACGAAGATACTTGATACTCGATAGGCCAAGAGAATATCAATCCCGGCAAGGCGGAAGCCAGTTTCAAATTTCCAGTTTCAAGTATAGAGGGAAGGAGGAGTAACAATGGATCAGCAGTATTACATAAAATTGGAAGACGAATTAGGTGCCCACAATTATAATCCTCTGGATGTGGTTTTGCACCGCGGTGAGGGGGTTTGGGTCTGGGACGTGGAAGGCAACAAGTATCTGGACTGCCTGGCAGCCTATTCGGCAGTGAATCAGGGCCACTGCCATCCGGTGATAATGCGCACTTTGATAGAACAGGCCCAGAGACTTACCCTCACCTCCCGTGCCTTCCGCAATGATCAGTTGGCCCTTTTTTATCAGGAAATCTGCAAGTTGACCAATTCTCACAAGGTCCTTCCGATGAACAGCGGGGCTGAGGCAGTGGAGACCGTTATCAAGGCCGTTCGCAAGTGGGGATACAAGGTCAAAGGGGTCCCGCAGGATAAGGCTGAAGTAATCGTCTGTGAAAACAATTTCCACGGCAGGACGATCACCATTGTCAGCTTCAGCACAGATGAAGGTTCACGAAGTGGCTTCGGCCCCTTTACGCCCGGATTCAAGATAATCCCATTTGGCAACGCCGGTGCCCTGGAAGAGGCCATTACGCCTAATACCGTCGCCTTCCTGGTTGAACCTATCCAGGGAGAGGCCGGGGTGATCATCCCGCCTGCAGGATATCTAAGAGAAGTCAAAACCATTTGTGAGAAAAATAATGTGGTTCTCATCCTGGACGAGATTCAGACCGGACTGGGCAGGACAGGCAAGCTATTAGCCGAACAACATGACGGCATTGAGGCAGACCTGACGCTCATTGGCAAGGCCCTTTCCGGCGGATACTATCCCATCTCGGCTGTCCTATCCAGCAAGGAAGTCCTGGGTGTATTGCGCCCCGGCGAACATGGCAGTACCTTTGGGGGTAACCCCTTAGCCTGCGCCGTTGCCAGGACGGCCATTAAGGTCATAGTTGACGAGAACATGGTCGAGAATTCCGCGGCCATGGGCGAATATTTCCTGTCCGGGTTGTCAAATATCAAGAGCCCTCATATTAAGGAGGTCAGGGGCAGGGGCCTCTTTATTGCTGTCGAGATGGTCCCGGAAGCCGGCGGAGCACGCTGGTACTGTGAGAAGTTGATTACGCACGGATTGCTCTGCAAGGAAACCCACGAAAACACTATCCGTTTCGCGCCGCCGCTTATTATCACAAAAGAGGAGATTGATTGGGCCCTGGAGAGAATTGAAACGGTTCTGACTGCGTAGTATATGAAGTATCACTAATTGTCTCTCACAGAGCACACAGGGGCACAGAGGGCATAAGCGCTAAGTTGTTTTTGCCCAGGAGGGGATTGAAAAAAATGAACATCGAACATCGAACGTCCAACATCGAACGTTGAATGGGAAAAGATGAAGAAACAGACATATGATCTGGAAGAAAGGCTGCTCGAGTATTCGGTGCGAATCATAAAGATCGTTGAACAGCTACCAAATACCATGTTCCAGACCCGCCTGCCTCGCCTGTCATGTACGGAACGGGCATATCCCAAGAGGTCGGCAATGGCGGGCAGGTTTGTGGGGATGTGGAAGTAGTCGGTTTTCCCGCACAAACGTTTACAAAATGACGTATGGTGATGAGAATGCAACCTTTGAACTTCTGAACCCCTGGCCCAGACCGATCATCGGCACTATACATGCGAAAAGTACAGTCTAAGCCTACTCAAGCACAGGTTTGGAATCATGCTACGAGTCGCACCAGGGCGGGCTTTGAACCCGTGAACGGTTACAAAAATAGAAATGGAGAGAGACTAAGACGTGGAAACAGTACGAATTTTGGGAACAGGTTCTTATGTGCCGCCAAAGGTATTGAGCAATTTTGATTTACAAAAAATGGGCCTCGACACCACAGACGAATGGATTATCCAACGCACAGGTGTGAGAGAGAGAAGGATTGCGGAGCCAGACGTTACCGCGGCAGATCTGGGTTATGAAGCCTCCCTCAAGGCCCTTGACATGGCCGGGATTACTGCCAAGGATGTGGATCTTATCATTCTGGCCACAATCACACCGGATACCTGCTGCCCATCCGGTGCCAACTGGCTTGAGGCTAAACTGGATGCGCACCAGGCCGTGAGTTTTGACGTGACCGCAGCCTGTTCTGGTTTTATTTTTGGCCTCAGTGTGGCTGAACAGTATCTCAAAACAGGGACTTATAAAAATGTTCTTGTTGTGGCCTCAGAGATTATGACCCGGACCGTCAACTGGAAGGATCGAACCACCTGCATCCTGTGGGGCGATGGGGCCGGGGCTGCCGTTTTGGCCATCGGATCGGTGGGTCCCGAGATTCTTTCAACTCACATCCACTCGGATGGTGAAAATGGCCAGGATCTCTTGCTGCCGGGAGGCGGATCCAAAACCACCCCAATTTCCCATGAAAGCGTGGATAAGGGGCTTCATGCCCTCAATATGATTGAGGCCAATGCCAGTTTCAGGGTAGCAGTCAGGCGATTTATTGAATCCATAAAGGAGGCTGCCCAGTTTAACAATATTGCCGTTGAGGATATAAGCTGGTTTATTCCTCACCAGGCAAATCTCCGGATGTTCCAATCCATAGCCAAGACCATGAAAATTCCCTTTGAAAGATTTTATGTGACCCTTCATAAATACGGCAACATCTCCTCAGCCTCCTGTGCCATTGCCCTCGATGAAGCTGTCCGGGACGGAAGCATCAAGAAAAACGATCTGATCT
>JBDRPB010000246.1:0-5805 GCA_043809485.1 Pseudomonadota bacterium
ACTGGGCTAATAGAAGGTATTGGTAAAGTAAAGGTCATTCGGCATCTCCGTGATGACATGGAGTTGACCGTTGCACCGCTTTTCCAAATGACCGATTGCCGCGTGGGAGACAGTATCTGTGTTGACGGTGTTTGCCTTACGGTGACAGACGTATCTGAAGGTTCTGTTTGTGTGGATGTTTCTAAAGAGACCGTTTCTCGAAGCACCATCAGTTTATTGAGACAGGGCGATTTGGTGAATTTGGAACGGGCATTGCGCCTGACAGATCGTTTGGGAGGCCATCTGGTTTTGGGTCATGTGGATGGAATTGGCAAAATACTAAAAAAAGAATCGCAACACAAATCGTGGCGACTTAGGATAGGCATAGACAGGGGACTTTCTCGGTATACCATTGAAAAGGGCTCTATTGCGGTAGATGGGATCAGTTTGACAATTAACCAATGTGAGGAGAGATTTTTTGAAGTAAACATCATCCCCCAGACCAGCGTGGAGACGACGCTGCTGAGAAAAAAGGTCGGGGACCTGGTCAACATAGAAACAGATTTGATTGGAAAATATATAGAGAAGTTTCTTTCCAAAGACAGGTCAACCCGTACTGAAGGCTCCAAATCTGGTGTTGACATGGAAATGCTTATAAAACAGGGGTTCGGTGATTAAAATGCCCATAGCTAATGTAAAGGAAGTGCTGGAAGATCTAAGACAGGGAAAGATGATAATCCTTGTGGATGATGAGGCCAGGGAGAATGAGGGTGACCTCACTATAGCCGCTGAAAAGGTGACGCCAGAGGCTATTAATTTTATGGCCAAGTACGGCCGCGGTCTTATCTGCCTTGCCTTGAGTCCGGAAATCGTGGAAAAGCTAAAGCTCCCTTTAATGGTCTATGACAACCGTTCACCATATCAAACCGCTTTTACGGTTTCCATCGAGGCGCGGCAGGGAGTTACAACGGGCATCTCTGCTGCTGACAGGGCCCACACCACCCTGACTGCCGTGGCAGAGGATGCCAGGCCTGAAGACCTTATCCAGCCCGGGCATGTATTCCCACTGAGGGCCCGTAGGGGAGGTGTTTTGTTCAGGACAGGTCAGACAGAGGGTTCAGTCGATCTGGCCCGTCTTGCAGGTCTGAGGGAAGCTGCTGTGATCTGCGAGATTATGAATGAAGATGGCACCATGGCGCGCATGCCTGATATTGAAAAATTTTCTAAAAAACACGACATGAAGATTGCAGCGGTGGCCGATATCATTGCCTATCGGATGCAGACGGAATCCTTCGTGCACAGTGCAGCAGAGACGATCCTGCCTACGCCTTATGGCGAATTCAAGGCTATTGCTTTTTCAAACGACATTGATGATTATGAACACCTGGCCCTGGTGAAAGGGAATATCGATCCTGACAGAGAAGTTATGGTGAGGGTGCATTCCGAATGCCTCACAGGGGATGTATTCGGTTCATATCGCTGTGATTGTGGAGAACAGCTAAAAAGAGCCATGGAAATGGTTCAGGAGGAAGGCCTGGGTGTCATATTGTATCTCCACCAGGAAGGCAGGGGTATTGGACTCGTAAACAAGTTAAAAGCTTATAAACTCCAGGACGAAGGTTTTGATACGGTGGAGGCCAATGAGCAGTTAGGTTTCGATCCTGATCTACGGGACTACGGAGTGGGTGCCCAGATTCTTGTTGCCCTTGGTGTGCGCAAGATGAAGCTGATTACCAATAATCCCAGAAAAATTATCGGCCTGGAAGGATATAATCTACAGGTAACCGGGCGTGTCCCGATTGAAATTGAGCCAAGGCCGGAAAACAGAAAATATTTGTTAACCAAGTGTCAAAAACTTGGGCATCTTATGAACGTTCTAGATAAGTAACTAAATACAGGGGGATATTATGCCCAGAGTGTTAGAAGGTCAGTTATCGGCGGAAGGATTTAGGTTTGGAATCATTGTGAGTCGTTTTAACGATTTCATTAGCTCAAGGCTGGTGGAAGGGGCCATGGATGCCCTTTTGAGGCATGGGGCAACTGAGGAACAAGTCTCCGTAATAAAGGTGCCAGGGGCTTTTGAGATACCTCTGACGGCCAAAAAGTTGGCCGAGAGTGGTCGGTATGATGCCGTGATATGCCTTGGCGCAGTTATCAGGGGGTCAACACCGCATTTTGATTACGTAGCCGCAGAGGTTTCCAAGGGCATCGCCAGTGTTGCATTGGAAAGCAGGATCCCTGTTACCTTTGGTGTTCTGACAACCGACAACCTTGAACAGGCCATTGAAAGGGCGGGATCTAAATCAGGAAACAAGGGGTATGATGGTGCTATGGCCGCTATAGAAATGGTCAACCTGTTTAAGGAATTGGAATAGGGTTAGGCATTTTACTAAAAAAATGGGTAGAAGACGAAGAGCCCGAGAGCTTGCTATCCAGGCTCTTTTTCATTTGGAGTTTAGCCCTGGCGACCCCCGTGAGGTCTTTGACTTGATATGTGAAAATTTTCATTCACGGGAATCAATCAGACCTTTTTCAGCGCAGTTGGTTCAGGGTGTTTGTGAGAATCAAGATGAGTTGGATGCCCTTATTGTCAGTGCATCCAAAAATTGGCGACTGGAAAGAATGGCCCGACTGGATAAATGCATTTTAAGGCTGGCTGCCTTTGAGATTTTATTTATGGAAGATATCCCGCCAAAAGTTTCCATTGATGAGGCGGTTGAAATAGGAAAGAAATTCGGAGGGGATGATTCGGGCAGCTTTATAAACGGCATACTGGATAACGTTTACAACACTTTGCTGCAGCAAGGCCGGTTGAAAAATTAGGAATCAGGAGCCAGAATTCAGAAGACAGAACCATTTCAAGTTGCTGGATTATTACTGAAGGAAAACCTAACTATGAAATATAATCCGCAGAAACTGGAAGCCAAATGGCAAAAATCCTGGGAAAAGGACAATCTATTCAAAGTCTTTGAAGATCCATCTAAAGAGAAATATTACCTGCTGGAGATGTTTCCGTACCCTTCAGGTAAAATCCATATGGGGCACGTACGGAATTATACCATTGGCGATGTAGTGGCGAGATACAAGAGGATGTGTGGTAAAAATGTGCTTCATCCCATGGGATGGGACGCCTTTGGAATGCCTGCGGAGAATGCGGCCATTGAGAATAACACGCATCCGGCCCAGTGGACCAAAGCAAATATAGAGGCCATGAAAGGCCAACTCAAGAGAATGGGTTTCAGCTATGATTGGGACCGAGAGCTGGCCACCTGTGATCCAGACTATTACCGCTGGGAACAGCTCATATTCCTGAAGATGTATGAGAAAGGCCTGGCCTATAAAAAGAGGACCTACGTCAACTGGTGTGATAAATGCCAGAGCGTCCTTGCAAACGAACAGGTAGAAAACGGTTGTTGCTGGCGTCATACAGATCAGGAAGTGACAATTAAGGAGATGGACAGTTGGTTCCTGAAAATAACTGCCTACGCAGATGATATCCTGAATTACTGCGATGAACTCCCGGGATGGCCCGACAGGGTGTTGACAATGCAGAGGAACTGGATCGGAAAGAGCTATGGCGCCATCATTCGATTTCCACTGGTTGGCTCAGATGAGGTTATTGAGGTTTTCACCACTCGACAGGATACGGTTTTCGGGGCAACCTTTCTCTGCTTTGCTCCCGAACACCCGATGGTTAAGGAAATGGTGGAGGGGCTGCCCGAGGAGAAGGAAGTTGCGGAATTTGTGGAGCGAACCCTCAGGATGGACACCTTTATGCGGACAGCAGATCTCACGGTGAAGGAGGGGGTGTTTACCGGGAGATACTGTCTCAATCCTGTGACTGAGGAACAGATACCCATATATGTGGCTAATTTTGTCCTGTTTGATTACGGCACAGGGGCTATTATGGCCGTTCCAACGCACGACCAGAGGGATTTTGAGTTTGCCAAAAAGTATAACCTTTCCCTCAGAGTGGTGATCAAACCAGAGGACCGGGATCTTAATGAAGAAACTATGACAGAGGCCTATGTGGATGAAGGGATTCTGGTCAATTCCGGCCCTTTTAATGGCCAGCGGAACCTGAAGGCATTGGATAGCATTGCTGAATATCTGGATTCAAAAGGGTTGGGTTCCAAAACAGTGAATTTCAGAATCCGGGACTGGGGCATATCGCGGCAAAGATACTGGGGGGCTCCAATCCCGATTATATACTGCGAGAAATGTGGTGCGGTTCCAGTTGCAGAGGAGGATCTCCCTGTCGTTCTTCCTCTGGATCTGGACATGAGACCTAACGGCGGGTCCCCCCTGCCATTTGAGGCATCCTTTTATGAAACAACCTGTCCCAAATGCAAGGGAAAGGCAAGACGTGAAACAGATACCATGGATACCTTTGTGGAATCCTCCTGGTATTTTGATCGATACACCTGCCCCGATTACGATAAAGGGCCCCTCGACCCAAAGAGTGTGGACTATTGGATGCCCGTGGATCAGTATATCGGTGGCATTGAGCATGCCATCCTTCATCTTCTTTATTCGCGTTTCTACACAAGAGTGCTTAAAGATTTTGGGTATCTAAAAATAGCTGAGCCATTTACCAGGCTGTTAACCCAGGGGATGGTGTGCAAGGAAACTGAGGAATGCCCGACCCATGGATACCTTTACCCTTACGAAGTCAAGGACGGCCGGTGCGTACACTGCCAGGCCGAAGTGATGATCGGCAACACGGTCAAGATGTCCAAGTCAAAACGAAATGTGGTGGATCCTGAGGGTTTTCTGAACATGTATGGTGCTGATACAGTTCGAATGTTCTGTCTATTTGCTTCGCCGCCTGAGAAAGACCTGGAATGGAATGATCAGGGGGTGGAGGGATCATACCGATTTCTTAATCGTGTCTGGCGTCTTGTGGTTGATAATTTTGATGAGGTTGATAGAGTTTCTGCCCATGACGGCAAAGAGCCCTTGACAGGACAGTTAAGGGACCTCCAACGCAAAACCCACCTGACTATCAAGAAGGTGACAGATGATATCGAGAATCGGTTTCACTTTAATACGGCTATTTCCGCCATTATGGAACTGGTTAATGATATTAACCAGTTCTTGAGCCAGGAAGGCAAAAAAGACGGCCTTTCATGGTCTGTGGTGCGGGAGGCTATTGAAACCACCGTGGTGCTGCTTTCTCCAGTGGTACCCCACATTACGGAAGAGCTGTGGAAGATGTTAGGGCATGATGAGACCCTCCTCAAATTCCCCTGGCCGGCTTACCGCCCGGAGGCCCTGGAAGCTGAAATAAAACTGGTCGTAGTGCAGGTGAACGGGAAGGTGAGAAGCCGGATCGAGGTGCCAACCTCCTATGGTGAAGAGCAAATCAAGGCAGAAGCCCTGTCAGATGAGCGAATTCAGCGCTTCGTCCACGGAAAATCCATCAAAAAAGTGATTGTGGTCAAGAAAAAGCTGGTAAACGTGGTAGTGTAAAAGAATTGACTATTTTCGATTGACTATTGATTATTGATTAAGAGTGGATTTAGACGTCTTCATAGATAAAGACCTGTAAGCATTCACAGGTTAAGGGTTTCGCGCTGAAACAGCAGAGAGAATGCTGGCCTGCCCTGGTGCGACTTACACGGAACAAGCTGCTGTCCCTGCAATACTTCGTAAACCAAGCTCGTTGAACACCGGCCATGCAAGCCAGGTCTGGGCCAGGGAATAATGGCTTTGATGCATAAAGGCATAAGGCTCAAGGCAAAAGAAAAAATTTTCCACCTTACGCCCTAAGCCTTGCGCCTTACGCCTTCAAATACTCCATGCACGGGGCAAAAGGTCAGGCCT
>JBDRPB010000247.1:0-3370 GCA_043809485.1 Pseudomonadota bacterium
TCAGAGACATCGTCGCAGCCTGCTGCCTCCGAGGCTACAAGAATTTTCTTTTCAGGCACCCAATAGCTGAGAAAGTCCCTGGTGTGGCCAGGAGTTGGTATAGCGTTGACGCT
The DNA here is from genome assembly GCA_043809485.1 of Pseudomonadota bacterium. GTDB lineage: Bacteria > Desulfobacterota > DSM-4660 > Desulfatiglandales > Desulfatiglandaceae > 4484-190-2. The sequence continues at coordinate 114 of JBDRPB010000247.1, forward strand.
AAGGCCGGGTCCCCGTTCAATAGTCTGACCGGGATTCACCGCCTGGTCAAAGGTGGGGGGCTCGAACTTTTCCTCATAGACCTGGGGCACACCCCAGCTCCTGAGGGCCCCTATCGCCTCCTGATTAAGGGCTCTGATCCGCCGAACGGCCTTTGGCTGGGCCACAATGTCGCGTGCTCTTTGAGAACCAACAATCTGTAACTGCGGCCAGGCAGCCTTGAAGTATGCAGCCGAACCGATATGGTCCCAGTGGGCGTGAGTCAAAAAAAGATATGAAGGAGCCCGGGTACCGAGGACCTCCCGTATCCCTTTCTCATAAACCTGGGCCAGACCGGTAAATCCGGCGTCAAACAGGACCGGGGACGGGCCGTCCAAAAGGTACACCGGCACACTGGCATGTCCCAGCACATAAAACTCATCTGTAATTTTTCCTATCCAGTCAATACGCATATGCTCTGAATTATAACAATTAAAACTGATGAAGCAAGAAATTTAGCTTTTTTATTTGCATTTCTTCTTCATTTGTCTTAAAATATCATATTGTTATGGGAACTTACCTGAATCTAAAAACTGGAAAGCAAATAATGGCCACAGGATATTCTATTGAGGTGCGTAAGGAACTTGAGGAAGAATTTCGGGCCGCGGCGGTATACAGGCCAATGCATATTGACCTATTCGAACCCGGCACCGAGCTAATATATGATGTTACAGGTGTGCCTGGGCCGAACAAAGGGAAGGTTTGTCTAATAATTGAAAAATTCGTCGGCGGAGGATTTGCCGGGCAGGTATACCGGGTGAAGGTCCTGGATATTGAATTTGAGTCAGGGCCGATAGAGGGTCTTGAGGTGGGGGGAATTTTTGCAATAAAGGTTTTAATCCCGCCAAGCGGTTTTTCCCGGTTGTTTCGCAATTTACTGTACCTGGTTGGGTTCCAGGGGCCGTTTCAGCTTCAGGTAAACCCGGCCGCGGCGAGGTCTGGCGCTCTCTGGCAGAAATTTATCCGGCGTGGGGCGAAGATTCGATTTGGTGATGAAAGGTCAATTTCAGATATATATGCAACGTTTGTAGATAGTGAGTTGGGAAGCTGCGGCGAGTTGAGTGAATGGATTGATGGGCGGACATGGCTGTTAGAGGTGGATGATCGTCTGGACTTGCTTAAGCGCTGGAGGAAAGGCAGGAATGTTGACGCCGAGAGTCTTGGATCGCCAGAATATCGGGCCAAGCGTGAGTTCATGTATGAGTTTGTTGAGCTATTACACAATATGGGCGCTCATGAATTTGCCAGGCAGTACGAGTGGTCTACCTGCAAAAGCCAGCCTAACTGCCTGAAACGGAAAGATACAGAGGAATCCCCATCTGAAGGATTGGTGGCCGTTGATTTCCGGGCAGGCCTTGCGCTTTTGCCATTTTTACCAATGAGCCCGGGGGATTTCAAGCTTATAATCCAGGGCCTTGTGCGAGGAAGTCTTGTGCAGTTTGACAGGGGCGATGTGGGAAAGCTGGAGCAGTTCATAGAAGCACACAGCAACGAGTTTGCTGATATGCACCAGATGCTGGATGAGTTGAAAGCAGATGAGCGAGTATACAGGGCCTCGGTTCCGGATATTACACACAATCATGTACGACTGTTTTACAGCCCGCACATCTGGTCCACGATGCTGGACAGTGCCGTGACCGGGTGGAAGGTACGGAATCTGATTGACGAGAAGTGCCAGGAGAAACTCGAGAGAAACAAAGCACTGACACTCGTGTTTGCAGTGATCGGGATTCTGCCATTCATTGGCCGGTTTTTCAGGCGAATTTGGGGCCAGGCTTATTGGCGGCAGCATTACAAAGGTATGGTTACAAGCTGGAAGTATTTGCGGCGAGCGGTTCGGGCAAAGGTTGCGGAACAAACTATTAGCTGGCACAGATCAGGGAGGATTAATGATGAACGTGCCTTGAAGGTAGTAAGACAAGTTTGGCCGTTTTTGTATCATTTTCCTTTGTCAGTACTGCCGGTGGGGTTACATAGATTTCTCACTGACTGGCAGTATGCGAAGGAGCGGATGGCTTATATATTGGTTCGGCCTGTTCGATTGTACTTTGACGCAGAACTGCGCGAGCAATGGCTTAATGACATGGTTACGGAGGGAAAGAAAAACCATCTACTGGGCCAGGAGGATGCAGAGCTGATCCTTTCGCAGGTTAAGGAGCCATTTGTACAGAAGTACCTAAAGAGCCTTGCAGTCCACCTCTGTACTTTGCCGGTTACGCAGGTTGTCTCCGTGCTGGTGGCGATTATGTATGTTGTAATGCATCCTGATATGCCACGAGGGCAGGCATATGCTATTGGGCTTGGGATCATAGCGTTGTTCCAGGTGGTACCGATTTCACCGGGTTCACTGGTTCGTGGACTTTACGTAGTGTATCTGGTCATTAGGGAGCGTAATTTCAAAGACTATAACATTGCAGTGTTTCTTGGGTTTTTTAAATATATAGGTTATCTGGCCTTTCCCATCCAGATGGCGTATCGATACCCTGCTTTAGCGCGGTTTATGGCGGGACACTGGGCGACTGAAGCTGTGCACATAGTTCCAGTGTTTGGTGAAAGGGGGGCTCTGCTGGAGCATGGAGTGTTCTGCCTGTTTTATAATTGGCCTCTCACCATAAGGCGCAGGATGCGAAAGCGAGCCCAGGAGCGGACTGAAATGCGGCCTCGATATTGGCATATTGTGTTGTGTGCAATTGTCGGGTCGGGGATATTTGTGTTTACGGATTTTGCATACATAGAGAAGCTGGGAGAGCTGCCAAGGTTGAAGGAGATCTGGTGGCTCGCAGCTTTAGTGCCATCGCTTTGTGGCGCTGTGGTGACTTTGGGCGCCGGTGGTGCTCCAATGTGGAAGCGGGTTATTGGAGCTGCTGCTTGCGGTGGTGCGGTAGGGGTGCTTTATACGGCCGTGTCTGCGATACTGGGTTATGGTGGGCCGATCGGGACCGGTGATATTGTAATTAACTGCGTATGGCGGGTTTTTATTTTTACCATATTGTCAGCTATTGGCATGCTGTTGATAGAAATAAAATTACCGGAGCCGAAGGCAGCATGACGGGGGGCTCGGAATTAGGGATACAGATAGCTAACTAAACAATTTCTGCACGAACCCCTACTACACCGCCCCCTGCTACACTACTGCATACTACCCTTAGCTTCTCGCGCTCATCTACTTTTTCGCTTTTCTTGTTCCCTGGCCTGACCAATAGCGGAGCGGTCCGACATC
>JBDRPB010000248.1:0-6969 GCA_043809485.1 Pseudomonadota bacterium
AGGGCTAATATCCCGTCCCCCCTGAGTTCGTTAACAGTGCCTTCGTACTGATGAACCTTGTGGATTAGGATCTCATAGATCTGGTCCATAAGGGAGAAGGTGTCTTCTGGACCAAGCTTTTCCGTTAGTGGTGTGAATCCCTGCATGTCGCAGAACATGATTGTTACCTGCTTGCGCTCACCTTCAATTTTATCCTTTTGGGATAGGATCTTTTCAGTAAGGCCTTTAGGTAGGTAACGTTGAATTCTTTTTAGTTTCTCTTCAAAAGATAGTTCTTTAGGAGGTAGCCCAGAGGGGATACTTAATTCGTGGCCGCATTTTCCACAGAATTGCATCTCTTCGGGATTATCGAATTGGCAATTTGGGCATTTCAACTCTGATGCCCTCCATGTTTTTAAGTAGCAATCGGCTGGCTAAAGGAATAGAAACCTACACACCTAAAAGAGAGTGAAGCTCCTCATAGTATATACACATTTTTGAGTGTTTTTCCACTTGAAACATCTTTATCAGGGCTTAGCTAATTAAGGATATATAATATTGATTTAGTTATTTATGCCCAAAAAAGACAGTTAGGTCAGCCAGAATTGAAGGTCAGAAATTTAAATAATTGGATTGACAAATTGATTGATAAGAACTTCCTTTTTTAAGAAAAAAGTATAGAGAGATCAGACTTGTGTGTCAATGAAAAAACCTTTTTCTTCTAAAAAAAAGACCTAAGGAGATAGCTGAACTGTTAAATCTTTGCGCAAGAACGATCAAGTGTCACAGGGACAATATTCAATCGCCAATCGAAAATCGTCAATTTAAACCCTAACGTTGCAGACACGTGCCCGGTAAAGTTAAGGCGCTTTCTGCTTTACTTCGCGCCATACTGGTCCTTCTTTGCTATCTATTATTTCAATTCCCATTTCCTTCAGTTCCTGGCGCAGGCGATCGGCTGATTCCCAATCCTTATTCTTCCTGGCCTGTTCCCTTTTTTCAATCAGGGCTTCCACCTCTTGGCCCGCCACCGGGGCAGCAAGATCCATCACGCCCAGGACTGAGTTAATCCGTTCCAGGACCTTCAGGACCTTTTCCTTATCATCAGTAGATAAGCCGTTTCGGTCCGCAATTTTATTGATGCGATGGACAAACTGGAAAAGGGCCGCCAGGGCCACTGAAACGTTAAAGTCATCATCCATGGATTCCGTGAATCTCTGTCTCAAATCATACACTATCTGATCCATCTCCAGATTACCGGGGCCCGTTTGGCAGAAATGGAGTTTTCGTACAAAATGATCCAGATGAGCAATTGTATTCCTGGCTGTTTCAAGTTTTGACCATGAAAAATAGATAAGCTTGCGGTAATGGTGGCTAATTATCCAGTATCGGACCTCCCTGCCGGAGTAACCGTGGTTTAGGATGTCTCTTAAAGATAATGTGTCCTCTTCAGAAAACCGGGAGGGCTTTTTGCCATTGATCATAACCAGTTCGTTGTGTACCCAGTAATTTGCTGGGGTTTTATCTGTTAAGGCATGGCTAATTGCGATTGCATTTTCATGGTGTGGAAATATCAGGTCAACGCCGCTTGTGTGGATATCATAAGTCGGGGCGAGGTACTTCATGGCCATGGCCGAGCACTCAATGTGCCAGCCAGGCCTGACATTGCCCCAACGTGTCTGATAGAATATCCCGTTCTTTAACTCGTTGAGGGTGGATCTTTTGAGAAGCACAAAATCCCGGGGGTTTCCTTTTTCGTATTGGTCCAGGTCAACGGTCTTGCCGAGCCTCATTTTATCGAGATCAATTCGCGACAGCCTGCCATAATCCTTGAAACGAGAAATATCAAAATAAACGGACCTGAATTTTTCATAAGCGTATCCTTTTTCCAGCAGTTTTTGAGTGAGCTTTATCATGTCATCCACGTGCTCGCTCGCCTTCGGATACTCCGTGGCCCTTTTTATATTCAACTGTTCAAGATCCTCCAGAAACGCCTGATAATACTTGCCTGTATAGTCTTTCAGGGATATGCCCGCTTTTCCGGCGCCTTCAATGGTCCGGTCATCAAGGTCTGTGACATTCATGATGTGGGTCACCTGGTACCCTTTGAATTCCAGATAACGTCTGATCAGGTCCGAAAAAAGGAACCGCCTGCACTGGCCAAGGTGGATTAAGTGGCAGAGGGTGGGGCCGCAGGTATACATGGTTATCCGGTTTTCTTCGATTGGGACAATGTCCTCTTTTTTCCGATTAAAGGTGTTATAAAGGCGCAGCCCGGACTTCCTTTTTACTTCAAATAATGGGGTGCTCAGATATCTTTCACCCCCATCGGGCAGGATGACAACTATTCGGCCTTCAGACATTTCTCCGGCAAGTTTTAGGGCAGCGGCCATAGCTGCCCCCGAACTCATTCCTACAAATATTCCTTCCTTTCTGGCCAGCATACGCGAGGTATGATAGGCTTCTTCATCATCAATATTGATTATCCTGTGCAGCTTTCTTTTTTTAAAAATGCCTGGCTGATATGACTCCTTCATATTCTTCAGGCCCTGTATCTTGTGCCCCAGGTAAGGCTCTACTCCAATGATCTGGACCTCGGGCTTGAGCTCCTCAAATCTCTTTGCGAGGCCCATCAGGGTGCCCGTGGTACCCATACTGGCTACTATTACATGGAGATCACCGTTTGTCTGTCCCCAGATTTCCATGGCTGTTCCATGGTAGTGAGCCATCCAGTTTGCGTCGTTGTTGAATTGATCTGCAAGCCAGTATTTTTCAGGCTTTTCTCTGACAAGCTTGTAGACGGTTTCGATTGCTCCATCGGTTCCCAGATGAGCAGGCGTGAACTTTATTTCTGCCCCCATGGCCTTGAGTATCTTTATCCGCTCCTGGCTGACCGACTCGGACATGGTGAGGAGGATACGGTACCCTTTCACTGAAGCCACAAGTGCGAGACCAATCCCTGTATTTCCGCTGGTTGCCTCTAAAATGATTTTGTCCTTTGTAAGTTCTCCTCTCTTTTCAGCCTCTTCAATCATGTATAAGGCCGGCCTGTCCTTTATCGATCCACCCGGATTGAAAAATTCGAGCTTGGCCAGTATTTCCACATTTCTATTCGCATTGAGCCTGTTTACGGGAACCAGAGGGGTCCCGCCAATTTGATCCAGGATGCTATGGTGTTTGACACCCATTTGTTCATACCCCTAAAAGTGCAGCCTTGAAATTTCTATTACGTCGAAAATACTTGAAGTTAACTTTATAATATAAATTGATCTCGATTTGCAATGCCCATAAAATGTGCGCCGGCAAATCTCATTGCGGCCTTAGGCAGGAGTCTCAATCAGAGCTACTAAGATCTTTTAACATTTTTTTTGACGCCCCTTGACATTTGACAGGTTGTCCTTATTTTTCATCTGTTACGTCTTTATCCCTCTTTTTTCAAAGCCGGGTAAAAAAGGGGCTTTTCTTTATCTGAATCTATTAATTAACATCCCCAGAAAAGAGGATGGAGATATATGTAATCCAAAGGAGGTGAGAAGAGGTATTTTCAGAAATCAAATGAAGTTGAACCATAAATTATTCATATTGGAAGGAGATAGTTAAGATGAAAGTAAGACCATTGCATGACCGTGTAATTGTAAAAAGGGTGAAAGAAGAAGAGAAAACAAAGGGTGGTATTATTATCCCTGATACGGCAAAGGAAAAACCCGTAGAGGGTAAAGTCGTGGCCGTTGGCAAAGGCAAAATACTGGAGAATGGGAACCTGCAGCCCCTTGAAGTCAAGAAAGGCGATAAGATCTTGTTTGGAAAATATGCAGGAACAGAGATCAACATAGAGGGTGACGAACACCTCATCATGAGAGAAGATGATATCATCGCAATCGTAGAATAAACGTATTCTGGGGCTTCTTAATTAGCCACAATCAAAAAATGAGGGAGGATTATAAATATGTCAAAAGAGATTAGGTACGATACAAAGGCCAGGGAATCATTACTCAGAGGGGTCAATACCCTTGCCAATGCAGTCAAGGTCACCTTGGGACCAAAGGGCAGGAATGTCATTCTGGATAAATCCTTTGGCGCACCCACTATCACAAAAGACGGTGTTACAGTAGCCAAGGAAATTGAGCTGGACGACAAATTTGAAAATATGGGTGCTCAGATGGTCAAGGAGGTTGCATCCAAAACATCTGACGTAGCCGGAGACGGTACAACCACAGCCACGGTCCTGGCACAGGCAATGTACAGGGACGGCTCAAAGCTGGTTGCGGCTGGAGTCAATCCCATGGCCATTAAAAGGGGAATTGAGAAGGCCACAGAGGTCGCAGTGGCCGAGCTGAAAAAGATGTCCAAACCTACCAAGGATCAGGAAGAGATCGCCCAGGTGGGAACCATATCAGCCAACAATGACGCAACCATCGGGAACATCATTGCCGAGGCCATGAACAAGGTTGGCAAAGAAGGTGTCATTACGGTGGAGGAAGCAAAAAGCATGGATACCACCCTGGAAGTGGTTGAAGGTATGCAGTTTGATCGCGGCTACCTCTCTCCTTACTTTGTCACAAACGCGGAAAAGATGATATGCAATTTGACAGAGCCCTATATTTTGCTTCATGAGAAAAAGATAAGCACCATGAAGGACCTTGTTCCTATCCTGGAGCAGATTGCCAAGATGGGAAAACCACTCCTGATTGTTGCCGAAGACGTGGAAGGCGAGGCCCTTGCCACATTAGTAGTCAACAGGTTGAGAGGGACCCTGCAGTGTGCGGCAGTAAAGGCCCCTGGATTTGGTGACCGGAGAAAGGCCATGTTAGAGGACATTGGCATCCTAAGCGGCGGCAAGGTGATATCAGAGGACCTGGGTCTGAAGTTGGAAAACATTACCTTGAACGATCTTGGTACGGCCAAAACAATCACAATTGATAAGGACAATACAACGATCGTGGATGGCGGAGGAAAGCGGAGTGATCTGGAGGGCAGGGTCAAACAGATCCGGGCACAGATCGACGAAACGACATCCGACTATGATAGCGAGAAACTTCAGGAAAGACTGGCCAAATTGATCGGTGGCGTGGCGGTGATCAATGTGGGTGCGGCCACAGAGATCGAAATGAAAGAGAAGAAGGCCAGAGTGGAAGATGCCCTGAATGCCACAAGGGCTGCTGTGGAGGAGGGGATTGTCCCCGGAGGCGGAGTTGCCTTCTTACGGACACTTCCAGCGCTTTCTAAGTTAAAACTGGAAGGCGAGGAACAATCCGGAGTTAATCTTGTGATGAGGGCACTTGAGGAACCGATTCGCCAGATTGTAAATAATGCCGGGGCTGAAGGGTCTGTGGTGGTAGAAAAGGTCAAAGCGGGAAAAGGCGCCTTTGGCTACAACGCGGAAAAGGGCGAATATGAAGACCTTTTGAAGGCTGGCATTGCTGATCCAACCAAGGTCACGAGATTTGCCCTGCAGAATGCCGTGTCGGTTGCGTCTCTGCTGTTAACCACCGAAGCTATGGTTGCGGAAAAACCAAGAGAAAAGGAAGACATGCACGGAATGCCTCCTGGAGGCGGCATGGGTGGCATGGGTGGTATGGGGGGAATGATGTAGGGAAGTTCCTCTAAGCTTTCATTATAAGTGACGGGATTCTTTTCCGTCACTGTCAGCTATTATAAAAATTGTATCCGGAACGAGAAAGTTCATGTTTCCGGGTACAATTTTTTTTGCACTGAACAGCTATTAATCGATGTCAGGTGTCCGTTCAAGAGGAAAAAGCAAATTACTTTTTTGCTCTGGCCTCATCAATTTTTTCGCCTAAAATTTTTAAATACTTGGCAAAATTGCTGGCCCTTTGAAACCGTTGATCCGGATCTTTTGCCAGAGCCTTATCAATTAGTTGCTCGCAGGGTCTTATCACCTTTGGGTTTATTTGCCGCGGAGAGGGATGTTTTGCTTGAGTGATTTGATAAAAAAGCTCTGTTAGGGTTTTACCTCCAAAGGGGAGCTGGCCGGTCAAGAGCTGAAAAAACACTATACCAAGGGAAAAAATATCCGAGCGACCATCGATTTCCATACCATTAATCTGTTCCGGAGACATGTAGTTGGGTGTTCCAAGGATAATCCCCGTTCTGGTCTGAGAGGAAGAGACCGCCTTGGCAATGCCAAAATCCGTTACCTTAATATGCCCGTTTTTTAAAAGCATGATGTTCCCAGGTTTAATGTCTCTGTGGATTACGCCCTGCGTGTAGGCATAATCCAGGGCGTCGGCCGTTTCAGCAATGATGTCCAGGACTTTCCGTAAGGGCAGGAGGGAGTTTTTCCCACAAAAATGTTCAAGATCTTCTCCCTCCAGAAGCTCCATGGCCATGTAAGTCAAATCGTAATCCTCTCCCACATCGTGAATAGATATAATTGAGGGATGCGATAGTCTTCCGGCCAATTCAGCTTCCTTGAAAAAGCGTTCCTTCACCTCTTTTGCCTGCTGCTCTTCAAAATCGTCGGAGAAACGGATAGTCTTAATGGCCACCAGGCGATTGATCTTGGGGTCCTTTCCCTTATAGACAACTCCCATAGCACCCTGGCCCAATTCCTCAAGGATCTCATATCGTCCAACCGTGGGTTTCGTATCAAGATCATCTGATATTACGAGTTTCCCCTCATCTTTCCTCTTATGTTTTCCAAGAGGCAGATCCCCGGCGAATTTTCTCAATTTGGGTATCCGTGCATCCAGATCCCGGAAAATCTCCCCCTCTTGAACAATATATTCGTATACGGTAATGGCCTTGTTAATCATCCGCTTGCGTTCGAAATCAAGACCCAGGTTATAAAGGACATCTTTCATGTCATCATCAAGGGGGCATTTTCTGAGTTTTTCAAAAGCCAGGTCCAACAGGCCCTGACTCTGCAGGCTCAGGCCAAGCATCCTGTTTGTTTCAAAGCCTTCCTTTGACGAGAGCGCGAAAGTTTTCTGGCTGATCACGGTTTCTTTTACCAGGAATACCACATAA
>JBDRPB010000249.1:0-4112 GCA_043809485.1 Pseudomonadota bacterium
GCGCCGGGGACGTGAAAGTGGGCCAGTTCGAGGACCCGGCGGAGCATCTTGAGGACCAGCATGCGGAAGGTAAAATCCGCGCTGAGTTTATTTCTGAATTTGAGTCGGGTTGGCGTGAGAAATTTTATGCAGCATTATCCATTGGAATTACCATTTTCGCGAATCTGACCATAGGCAGGATTCGAAAACTGCTTTTCAGGGTTGTCGATCAGCCGATTTGAGGTGCTTTCGTAAAGAGGGCGCCAGTTGTCGCCGTTCTGGGGATTGTATGCGGTATCGGGTTTAAGCCATAGGACTTCTTCCAGTTTAAAGGGATATCGATTATTCCCGAGACCGCACTCCGCCATTTTAGATACGGCATAGATCGTGTAGGGATACATCTCGATTGCCTGTCCGAAAAGGACCAGATCAAATTGCAGAGACTCATTTTTGCGAAAAAGCCTTTTACCGTCAAAGGCATCGATGGCGAAGGGGCGCGGGCCGGTTTGAAGGCCGCGTAAAAGAGGCGGGGGTGTCCCATTGATAAAGGTTTCGAAGGCCCGGCAATAGATGCATTGGCCTCGCAGCATGCAGTCCTCGCAATGCTCATTGGCCCCCATGACACAAACCATACGTCGCAAGGCGTTACCGTAAGCGCCCCGCAGAAGCGAGCCTTTGAAGCGCGGAAGGAGAGCTTCTTTTTGAGATGAAAGTCCAAAGCGGAGATGTAAATAGGGTATTTGAGGAAGGCGGTATTGGATACTATCCTTCATCCTGATTTTCTCCTATCAGTCCAGGGGACGTGATCTATCAGGTTTATGTTTTGCGAAAATTATGCTGCGTTTTTCGGTCAGTACAAGGATAGTCCGCTTAAGGGGATATAAAGATGAGAATCAGACGTACGCTAAAGGACAGACACTGTGGATTCGGATAGCCGTGATCGCACCCAGGATGACAGTTTTCACGAAATAAATGGCTGATGGTAATTCAGGAGAAGATAGTCTCGATTCACTACCCCTTAAACGCTAAGGCACTGTAATTGAAGGGTAATGAAATGTCAAGAAGATATCTTTATCATATCCCAAAAAGTAAATAAAGTACCGGGCGAATTATTGTTTTCAACCTCTGGTATGTGGGGAACTGCGATGGCAGTATGAATCGGTGAAATTGGTGAATTCTCTCGAATTCTTAGCCGAAGTTCATGAAGAACGTGCATAAACCTGATGTTTGAGTCCATGCTTACTTGTAGGGTCCCATAAATTTCTCGCCATTAAAATGGATAAGGTGATCAGGTATTTCAGATAACCACACTTCCGTTTCCCACGCGATATTCCCAATGTGCCTCTTGAACTCTTTAAAGTCCGGAAAGGCACTTACATATATGCGTCCCACATGGGACGCTGAAAGCATTTGCTCCAGTTCATACTGGCGCTTTGGGGATACAGGCCCATGGGATGTCACGGCTTCAATCAAAAACAGCCATCTCCTTTTACCGTCATAAAGCAGCACATCAGGTAGTTTGTCGTGCTCTGTAACAGGGATCACAAGACTTTCTAATAGCTTCTCATCTAAATAGAGGGCTTTTCTTTCAGTATCCCCCATATAAACCAGGTTTGACCCGGGTGCAAATCTGGGTGCGAATTCTTCCACAACGGCCGCCTGGAGCTCATTATGCTTTCCTGGCGAAAGCAGGAGTTCTTTTCCAGATGCAAGCCTTACGGGAACCATCCTTGATTTTCTTTTTTTCTGATAAACCTCCCATAAGGTTTGGCGGTCGCCAAGTATTCTTTTAAGGCTTCCTTTCCATGCAGGCGCCCCATATCCCCGAACAAGGTCTATGATTTGATCGGTGAGAGCATAATGGGTCCTGGGACTGTTGGTCGGCAGCGATGGGTCGTCTGGATTTTTATCAACGATTCTGGCCTGTTCAAACTGATGAATCACCTGACGCCGGACGGTCTCCCTCGTGTTTTCTGCATATTCTCTTCCGTATGCTTTGTTGGTAAAAATGAGAATATCATGAATCCTCAATCTCAAAGACCTGGCATTTCTCCATGGCTTTTTCTCTTCAAGGCCGGTTAGTGCCAGAAATGTAAGGGCGGCCATTTCATTTTGTTGTGCAGGCGGCATTCCAAGTGCCTTCAGGATCTCTTGGGCCTCATCAATTTTACCCACCAGCTAATCCTCCTGCCACGTTTAACAGGGGACTACCACCCTTGATGATGTCCAAAACCAATTGATCCATCTCTTGAAGTGTGAAATTCTTCTTCAGCCCCTTAGCAGCATTTCCTATCTCATGAATGACTTCAAGCGGTGGTAGAGGCATAGCGCGAATTTCCGTGGCGCTTACCTGAGTATTGCCGTTTGAGACTCGGAAATACCTGTCAAACAGTGAGCTATTCAAGAGGGCTGCGAGACCCAGAGTAAGTTCTTTATTCATGTGGCCTTTTGGTTTGTAGATATAGTTCACATGATTTTCCAGGCCTATAACATCCGAATCCACATGTCCTTTCAGAAATGGCGCCGCAGTCAATCTTCTGTACTGTTCTTTGGCACTGAATCTCCGCAAAAGGACAAGATTCCTGTCTTCTGTTAGGAGACGCCTCTTAAAAGCCTCCTTACCGGCTTTAATAAACTGTGGTTTTGATTTCCCGTTTTTTTGATGAAAACACGGCCATTCGACCCGCATGGGCTGAATATTTTGCATCCAGATGAGCGGCACGAATTCATTGCTTCGAATCTCTGAATCCCTGATGAGGTTTTGAGCCCTGAACGGGACGACCGGTCCGGTGGATATCTCCAGCCCGTACCTATGGAGACTTCCGGTCCATTTTTCGAAGGTATCGATGATTTCAATATCCTCGTTACTCACAGGAAGTCTGAGGATGCTCCCCTTGTCCGCAGGATCAAGAACCTGAGACAGGGACAATCGATGGCTGACTGGATTATGGAGATCAGCCACTCCTTTGCTTACGGAGACATCGATCAGGGTATTATTACCGCCTCTTCTGGCCTTCAATATGATATTCTCCTGGAGCACCTCATCTTTCTGAAAAGCGTCTTTTCGAGATTCAAAAAGATGGACCCTTTCCGGTGAAACCATATCAAAGAAACGCTGCCGAAAAAGCCTGAAATAAGGGCCGGAAGCAAAGCTCCGGGGTGTGATCATGACAAAGATGCCTTGCTCCTCCAGCAACTCAGCGGCCACCCCCATGAAAAGGGCGTATATATTGGGCTGTCCATATACGAAACGGGCAGCGGAAACCGCCCTGGGATCGTTTTTCCCGATCTTGAAATAGGGAGGATTGGCGATGGCCAGGTCATAGCGGGCAATTTTCCTGGCCCATAGTCCTTGTTGAAAACTCAGGATAAAATCCTCATGGATGATTCTGTAGGACAATTCAATATCTTGTTTTTTCAACCATTCCTTTGCGAATTTCAGGGATTCATTCGTAAAGGCTACCAGTTCAGGATCAATTTCATAAAGGTCTATCTCCAGCCTTTTTACAGCCTTTTCCCTTGCAGCCGCTTCACAGGCAGCACATGAGAGTATGCCAGTGCCTCCTCCGGGATCAAGAACCCGGAAAACATCTTTCCCATATTCTGAAAGCCCTGCCATAAACCTGGCGACAGACAAAGGAGTGAAAAACTGCCCACGCTCTTTCCTCTCTTTCATGGAAGACCGGTTAATAAAGAAGGCAGCCTGTTGATCGCTGAATTCGGCAGGGCTTGTATTGTCGTAAGTCATTGTCGATTCCTTGGAAAACAGTATCCTTTTGATATCAGGATTAAGGGATTGAGTCAATATTTTGTGGGTCATGATACCCTTTTCCCCGTTTACAGAAAGTTCGTGCAGAAATTGCTTTCCCTGTAACATTCTAGCTTTTTGAAAAAATCATCGGACGCTTCCTCAGGCCGTTGGGGTCTCTTTCAAAAACCGCCTCCCCAAAAAAGAGCGCCGAAACTCGCAGGACGCCCCATAGTATTGAATATGACAGGTCAAAGGCAGAAAGGCTGAAGTCGGCAAAGGAGGATGTTCTCCGGGGCTGACCCAGGGAGAATTTCAACAACAAGCTGCCGTCCCGCAGAGTATGCGGGAGTGACGCGTTTCTTGACTTTTTGCGGGGCTATCA
>JBDRPB010000250.1:0-3361 GCA_043809485.1 Pseudomonadota bacterium
AGACACTGGTGAATGATGCCCTCGAACTGGGACGGTCCAGAAAGGGGATTGTTAATCTAACAAATTTCAGCCTCTCAGCTTTGATTGAGAAGACCCTGGTGGAGATTTTTGATTTGACTGACTCCAGGGCCTCAGAAGAGATAAGAATCTGTGCAGACCTGGCGCGATTTAAAGAAACATTGGAAGAAAGAGGGATTCTGCTGCATATTGATGAAGGACTCTGGTGCCAGGAGATCTGTCAGGATGAAGAAAAGCTAACACAGATCTTGAGAAACCTGCTGAACAATGCCATAAAATATAGAAAAAGCCGGGTGGGATTAGGTGTTGATAGAAAGGAGGACTATCTTGTCATTCTTGTAACGGATGATGGGGAGGGAATCCCGTCAGTCTATCACAAAAAGATATTTGAGAGCTATTTCCAGATAGATGGCTCAGGCGTTTGTGCTGTCAGGGGGCATGGCCTTGGCCTGGCTGGTGTGATGGCCTTGGTAGAGGATATGGGTGGGCAGATATCACTTGAGAGCGAAGAGGGAAAAGGCGCAAAGTTCTCTGTCAAAGTTCCTCTGAACCGGATAACCGGATTAATAACAGCTACATAAGCTTCTCAACGTCCTCTTTTGTGACATGATATGTCTCATCAAAGTCCTTCCAGAATTCTTTGTGCTCTTCCCGCCACTCGGATCCGAACTTCTTGTCAAAAAACGGCTTGAGCTTTGCAAACCAGGTGCCTTCTTTTTTAATCCCTTTTTCACTGGACCTCAGTATATCGGCCAGAAACATTGGGATATCAGCTATCTTATCTTTGGGCACATAAGACTGGGCGCCCCCCCTTATAGACTTTACCAGGTTATCCGGACTGAGAGCATGGGCTGTGAGCATTAAAGCAGGGACATTTTTTTCTTTGGTGAGTTTCAAGAGATCGTAGCCCCTGACTCCCATAATATCCAGGATGGCCGCATTATAGGTGTTTTTATTAAGAAATTTTTTAGCACTATCGAAATTTGGGGCGGTATCAACAAGACACATATCCAGCAATTCTGCCAGCGTCTCCAGTATATCAGCCTCGTCGTCCACGATCAGAATTCGTTTCCCTTTGAGTATCTCCTCCATGATTAGCCCTCCCCATGACTTTTAGATTTCAATTTAAGATTTTAACCCGATAGACGTTTACAGTCAATAGCTTTATGGGGTGGAAGCAGAATTAAGAATAGTAATTTAATTTAGTCCAAAGCAAAAACCCATCTCCTCTGGGCCTGGATTCTTTACTTGACACTACAGAAGACATTTCTTAACGTAAATAAAGTATTTTTGCGATTTAGGCTAACGGATCAAAGGTTGTAATTGTCAAATAATCATAATACGGAGGGTAACTTATGGATTTCATGGAAAAAGCAAAGATCAGATTACAAAGCTGGATTACGCACAATGATCACCACCAGGAGGAATATGAGATGTTTGCCGAACAACTGGAGGAGGCAAACAGAACTGACAGCGCGAAACATATCCGGGAAATGATAGAACTAAATTCAAAAAGCAATGAATGCTTACGACAGGCCTTAAAGGCCCTTTAGGGGGGGTGACCATGTGTGAAGCAAATGCATTTGTATTAATAGACGGAAAGGAAGAAAAGCTCCTGGAGAACGTTGATTTGGTTAGCCTGGAAGGTGATGATGTGAAGCTTGTGAGTATTTTTGGCGAACAGAAGACCCTCAAGGCAAGACTCAAGCAGTACAATAACACGGAAGGGAAAATTATATTTGAAACCGTCTAGAAAGCGTGGAGGATGATGGAAGAACTGATTGGACAGGCTGCCGGAATCATTATGAATTCAAAATTTACAATGGCATTGACCGGTGCCGGCATTTCTGTGGAATCTGGAATTCCCGATTTCAGGAGTGCGGACGGACTCTGGTCAAAATTTGACCCTGCTGAATATGCTTCCATATACTCCTTCAGGGCCAAGCCCGAAATGGTCTGGGAAATGCTCCGGGAGATGGATAAGGTGGTCAGTCAGGCCAGGCCGAATAAGGCCCACCTGGGGATGGGGGAACTGGAGGAAATGGGATATCTCCATTGCATCATCACGCAGAATATCGATAACCTGCACCAGATGGGCGGTGCAAAGAATGTTATCGAGTATCACGGAAACTCCAGTACGCTTTCCTGTCTGTGGTGTGGGAAAAGATACAAGAGTGAAGAGAAGCGGGATGAATACCCACCGAGATGTGAGTGTCAGAAAATCCTGAAACCGGACGTTGTGTTTTTTGGGGAGGCCATCCCGGAATATGCCTTGAATCGATCCTTTCAACTTGCCTCATCGGCCCAGGCACTAATGGTAGTGGGGACTTCGGCTGTCGTCTCACCTGCCAATACTATTCCGGCAATCGCGAAGCAGAACGGGGCAAAGATTATTGAAATCAATACGGAGCGGACCCATTTAACCGATTCGCTTACGGATATTTTCTTGCAGGGTGGCGCTGGAAAAGTGATGTCAGCCCTTGTGGAGGCAGTAAAAGGAAATGAAAAAAATTGACAATTGAGTATTTAAAACTCAAAATTATCCCTCTATATCGTCAATCGTCAATCATCAATCGAAAATCGTCAATCTCCCTGTGTTACCCTGGTTTCAAGAAATCTTTCAGCGATATGACCTTGCTCCCTTTTTTGGTCGACTCCTTCAAACTTGCCCAGGATCCTCTCACCTTTGCCTTGCGGAGTTCATTGATCATGGCTTGAAACTCAGGGTTTTTTTCAACAAGTCCTTGAATTTGCCGATTAAGCTCTTTCCAACTTGTGTCAAGTTCTTCTGTGTCCAGTTTGAATTCTCCTATGGATGACAGCAATGATGCCAATTGTGACAGGAGGCCAAAGTGAGTGGCTCCTTGAAGATATTAAGGGCAATGGCACCATAAACTGATGCATTGGAATCCCCTCTTTTGGCCTTCTGATTGTATAAGAGAATGAATGGTGCTTGGCCCGTGATAATCAATTGGAATGACATGCCGTTGTTTCAGTTTAGACAAGACGCCTTCCTTTGATGTAATCCCGGAAATAATCCTATCCGTATGAAGGACATTGTCATACATGCTTCCCAGGGTGATAATGGTCGCTATGTCCAGTTTTTCGCAAAGCGAGAACAGCTCATCCGCAAAATTGAGCCAACGAAGGTTTGGCTCACTGGCTTTTAGTATAACAAGATCCCTTTCATCCGAGCCGGTACGGACAGCATAAAAAGAGCCGTTGGGCAGTGATACACTTTTTAATATTCCTTGCTCTATATTCGCTATGGGACGATTTTCATCATAACGGTAGAAAAGATCAGGATTGATCCTGGCAAAATATTTGGCCTCTAACTTGCGGA
>JBDRPB010000251.1:0-2536 GCA_043809485.1 Pseudomonadota bacterium
GCAAATTGGCCTTTTGCAAGGATTCCATGGAAGACATAATCTCGGAGACGCCAAAGTCAACGTGATAAATGTCCCGGTATGTATCATCATCGCCTATAACATCTATAAGGGCCTGGTCAACACCTGCTTCTTTAAGCCGGAGAGCTGTTTCATATTCGATCAGACCACTGTGTACCGAGATGTATAGACTGGTCAGCTCTTTTACCTTTTTTATGGCTTGGATAAACTTTTCCCACGGCAAACGCCCTTTTTCATCGCAGCCGCCACTGATCAAGACGCCATGATTGCCCCTCTCAGAGAGGCGGACGCATTTTTCTATCAGGCGGTCCGGGGTCATTGTGGAAATCATTGGCTCCAGGATTTTCCCCTGGCAATGATCACATTGAAGCGCACATTGACTCCCTGTAATAGAGATCGCCGGATACCTGCCGAAAATACCATTGTAGCAAAAAATCCCCGGGAGAAAAAAGATGATACTCTTCCCAAAGGCCTTCCATGACATTTCCCTGGCTTGTGTTAACATATGAGAAATCATAAGGCTTTTTGACAACACAGTGTGGTTGTTTGCCACTCCTTTCTGGCATCTAAACGGAGCATTGGAGTGCTGGAGTATTGGAGTACTGGATTTTAAAACAGTAAAAGGTTGTGTAACCGTTCACGGGTCAGAGGAGTGACTGGTTAGTCCCACACGCCATATCTTGTCGGCCAAGTCGCTTAAGGCCCTGTCAAGCTCTGGACAAAATCATAGGAAACAAAGGTTTGTAATGAAAGAGTCGCATTACTAATGTTTATTGACTTTCAACACTTTCATCCAGTCTTCAATCGTAATGCCCGGCGTTTCAATATTTTCTTCCGAATAGAATGTTTTCAGCAGGCCGAGGGTTTCTTCAACTGGGTTGCCTTTAAGTTTTGATTCCAGTCGGCTGATACCTTTTTCGGGAAAACAAAAAAAGTCTCCAGATATGGAGATGTCCCCGAACCTGCTTTCTGTCACCTCGAAATCTGTCCTTATTAGCCCGCCAGGCGCCTTGTGAATCCGGTGTAGCACTTTTGTTCCTGCACGAACCTTGACGTCACGACCTGAAACCCGCTTTCCGCCTTTCTGAAAAAGCCATTCATCGGTCAGCATGTGTAGACGTAGCTCATCAATTTTCTCCTGCAGGACTCCATCCTTTTTGCATGGTTCCATCGGCCCAAGCAGCTTTTGGAACTCTTCTGCCATTAGAGTGTTTAGGCGTTTATCATTCCACTTTTTTGCCTCACTTGTTTTGAGCTCACGCCGGATGGTGGAAAGATTGTCTTTAAGTGTCTTATGCACTTTGTCACGAAACTTTTCATCCGGCACCTTCAAAATCCTCGCCATCATTTCATAGTCAAAGTCGACGATCAGATTTCCCACAAAGACAATGCAGTCACCCATCTCGGCGGCTCCAGTGCCGGATATCTTGCGCGTCCCAGCGATCAGATCATTAATAGGTTTATATTCTGCTGGAATTCCTATTCTCCGATACACATTAATAACCGGCTGCAGGAATTTTTCATAGAATGCCTCCTTCCTTTTGGGAACTTCCGGATTGTTTTTGTGCAGGATGAGATGAAAAAATAGCTGATCGCCATCTAAATAAACTGCCCCTCCACCCAGATCTCGCCGGAAGACTGGAATACCATTGGACTCACAGAAGTCAAGGTCCACTTCTTGCTCCACATCTTGATGGAAGCCAATACATACATACGGCGTTGATGGAGAGACCAAAGAGAGAGCCTCTCTTCCCAGGGCAGCAAGTGCATGGTAAATTAACTGCGATTCATCCCAGGGGACCTTCCCCAGGTTGTAAAGTTTCACGATTAAGCCCCCTTATTGTTTTTTGTGCTCGGTCTTAAGCGCCCTGTGGATAAGCTGTGTGATATCCAAAACATCAACGGGGACCTTGTTCCTTCTCACATAGGTCATCATGGTCCTTACACATTGCTGGCAGGATGTGACGACAGCCTCAGCGCCGGTGCTCATTACCTCTTCGATCTTCCGCTTGGCAATCTCTGCAGAAAGTTTTGCATCTATCATCTCGAGGTTACCGCCACCCCCACAACACTGGCAATTCTCTCGATTTTGAGGGAGTTCTACGAACTCAACACCCGGAATAGAACGGATGACCTGTCTCGGTTCATCAAACACCCGGGCCCCCCGCCCCAAATCGCACGGATCATGATAGGTGACTTTCAATGGAAGCTCTTGAAGAGGGACCCTTTTGTCCTGGACCAATTTCATCAGGAACTGAGTAGCGTGGGTAATTTGAAACTTGTGGGGATAGTATTCGCGCCACATCTGGTAACAGGAAGGGCACGCAAAGACAACCTCCCTGGCCCCTTTTTCACTGACCGCCTCAAGGTTATGATCCATGAACTCCTGAAACATATCCTTTAATCCTGCCCCCAGCATGGGAAAACCACAGCACCATTCATCCTCGCCCATGAGAGTGAAGTCTACACCGCTTACATCTAAAATCTCCGCCAGCGCCATGGGAATCTTCTGGGCAAG
>JBDRPB010000252.1:0-3286 GCA_043809485.1 Pseudomonadota bacterium
GTTATGACACTGATTTAAAAAGTAATCATCCGTCATACCGGCAATAAAATCGCGCACTATCCCAGCTAACGGTGTTCCTTCTCTGTATTCTGGCGATATGCCGTCAAGGAACTTCCTGTAGATATCAGATTCCTCATTACCCGTTTCAAGGTCCTGGAAGTACTTTTCAAACAGCAATTCAAACATCAGCCGGATTTTTGATGTCTGTTCCTTGACTCTATAATTCTTGTAAATACGCTCTTCATTGAATTTCTTAAGCCTTCTGAGGGCCTCCCCCACTTCATTGCTGAAACTGACATAGGGTTTCTCCAGGCTGTTCGTAATAAGGTCTTCCACGAGACCGTAAACAATGGTTCCGTTGGTATCGCCCAAAACCTGTGTGCAGTCTTTGGGTATGTCTCGCCGGTTTATCAAGCCGAGCCTGATGGCATCTTCGATATCACGGCCTATATAGCTTATAGTATCAGCCATCCTCACCACACACCCTTCCAGGGTCATGGGCCAGATATCCATGGACAGGTTCTCTTTTTTTTGATTCATTTCGTCATACAAGGTTTCAAAATTTTTGTCTTTTTGAGGTTCCAATGCCTGAGAATGCAATTCTCCGTCATGGCAGAAGATCCCGTCCAGCACTTGCAGGGTCAAATTCCAGCCTTTCCCTTTGCGCTCAATCTCCTGAAGGAATCTAACACTCTGTATGTTATGGAAAAACTGACCGATGCCATGTGATTCACAGAGGGAGGAAAGGATTTTTTCGCCGTCATGTCCGAATGGGGTATGCCCTATGTCGTGTCCAAGTGCTGCAGCCTCGATTAGATCTTCGTTCAGTCTCAGAAGGCGCCCGATGGTTCTTGCAATCTTGGATACAAGCTGGACATGGAGAACCCGGTGTGTGATATGATCATTTTTAATGAGGTAAAAGACCTGGGTTTTATCTATGTAACGGGAATAGGCCAGAGAATGGAGTATCCGGTCGGAGTCGACAGAAAAACTCTGTCTGTGCCCCTGATTTATCGCTTCCTCTTCCTTTATTCTTATTGCATACCGACTCAGGCAGGCCCATGGAGAAAGTCTGGCTTCCTCACTTTTGTCCAGGTCATTTCTTATCCTAACGAGATTTTTCTTGATCTGTTTATCCATTGTGAATTAAAGATAAAATTGCCGGCGAACCATTTTTTTACTTGAAAAAAAGATTTGGCAATGTTAAAAGAAAAAGTTTGTAAATTTCAGGTTTTTATAAGCCAAATGTGCTTAAAAACAAAATCTGAATCTTGAGGCGAATTTTCGCCAAAATATATCAGGATTGATTTAGAAGCTCAAGGTCGAAATCTGATATATAAAATTCACATGCTCAGAATTTAGCCGGGTGCCCTGCATGCCTCAGGGTGCATGACATTCTGAGCAGAGGAAAAACCGTGGCATAGAGATCTAAGGAGGATTAAATGGCATCAGTTATTAACATGAAAGAACTTCTGGAGGCAGGTGTTCATTTCGGACACCAGACAAGACGCTGGAACCCCAAGATGAAGCCTTACATATTTGGAGCACGCAATGGGATCCATATCATTGACCTTCAAAAAACCGTCAGGCTTTTTAAGACCACCTATGAATTCATTGTGAGGACAGTGTCTGAAGGGTATCCGGTTCTTTTTGTAGGCACAAAAAAACAGGGCCATGACTCTATTGTCGAAGAAAGTGAACGTTGCGGCATGTTTTTTATAGTAAACCGCTGGCTGGGAGGCACACTTACTAACTTCCAGACCATCAAAAAAAGCATCAAACGCCTGAAAGACATTGAACGTATGAAAGAGGATGGATCAATAAATCGCTATACTAAAAAAGAAATCCTAAAGATGGAAAAGGAGTTGTTTAAGCTGGAAAGAAACCTCGGGGGTATAAAGAATATGGACGAACTACCCGGGGCTATTTTCGTAGTTGATCCCAGAAGAGAAAAAATCGCCGTTAAAGAAGGCAGGAAACTTGGAATTCCGGTGATCGCCATTGCAGATTCTAACTGCGATCCTGACGAAATAGACTTTATCCTTCCAGGTAATGATGATGCCATTCGAGCCATCAGATTGTTTTGCGCAAAGATTGCCGATGCATGCATCG
Organism: Pseudomonadota bacterium; assembly: GCA_043809485.1. Taxonomy (GTDB): domain Bacteria; phylum Desulfobacterota; class DSM-4660; order Desulfatiglandales; family Desulfatiglandaceae; genus 4484-190-2. The sequence continues at coordinate 2,113 of JBDRPB010000252.1, forward strand.
AAGGACATAATCTGGCCGAAGAGCGATTAAGGGCAGAGGCTGAACTGCTTAAAGAACAAGAAATTACCGAAGCAGAGGTAATTGTATCCGATGAACGTGAAGAGGGAGGCCCTGAAGTCATCATTCTCCCGAAAAAGGAAGAAGCAGCCGTTGAGGTAGAATCTCAGGAAACAGCCGTTGAGGTTGATGATTGATGATTGAAAATCACAAATCGACAATAGGCAATTGACAACAGTCAATAGTCAATCCAGAAACGAAGGGAGATTTAAATTGGCAGTTAGCACTTCACAGATAAAAGAGTTAAGAGAAAAGACGGGCGTCGGCATCATGGACTGCAAGACGGCCCTTAAAGAATGTGATGGAGATATTAACAAGGCTATTGATTATTTGCGTAAAAAAGGCATTGCAACCGCCAAAAAGCGGAGTAGCCGCACTACATCTCAAGGACAGGTGATGTCTTACATCCACGCCGGAGGTAAGATCGGAGTCCTTGTGGAAGTGAATTGTGAAACCGATTTTACAGGTAAGAATGAAGGTTTTGCGATTTTTGTGAAAGACCTGGCCATTCAGATTGCAGCGACCAGTCCAGTCGCCATTGATCGAGAAAGCATCCCCCAGAATATCCTTGAAAAGGAAAGGGAAATTTATGCCACCCAGGCAAAAGAATCGGGCAAGCCTGAGAAAGTGATCGAAAAAATTGTGGAAGGAAAGCTGAAAAAGTTTTTTGCTGAGGCCTGCCTCCTGGAGCAGCCTTTTGTTAAAAACCCCGATATCACCATTCAGGATCTCATAAATGAGATGATTGCCAAGACAGGGGAAAATATTGTGATGCGCCGGTTCGTTCGATTCCAGCTCGGAGAATCCGATGCCTGACATCCGCCCCAGGTTCAAGCGCATCCTGCTCAAATTAAGCGGAGAGGCCCTGATGGGGGACGAATCCTTTGGCATCGATCCCTCAGTGCTTGAAGAAGTGGCATCTGAGATATCCTCAGTACACAAACTTGGGGTCGAAGTGGCAATTGTGATTGGCGGCGGGAATATATTCAGGGGGCTTCAGTCTGCTAAATACGGTGTGGGACGCGTTGCGGCTGATTACATGGGCATGTTGGCAACTGTTATAAATGCCCTTGCGCTAAGTGAAGCATTACAGCGTATGGGAGCCGAAACAAGAGTC
>JBDRPB010000253.1:0-3198 GCA_043809485.1 Pseudomonadota bacterium
ATCGTTCCCACAAGAAGGGACCGAGTATTTTTGCCTGATTTATGCCACCGATTTCAATGGTATTGTGGGCAATTGTTGATCTGAAAAAATTCCGTATATCCTGATTTCCGTTATATTGGCCGCTGCCGAGATCGATCAAAATGGGAACATTGTTCCAATGAAATAATACGGAAAGGGCATCGGCGTGTCCATGGCCGCACGTGTCTCCAGAACCCAATGGCGCATGCCTGAACAAAAGCGAGCCTTTGCCCCATTTCATCAGAGTCATTCCGCCATCAGCATACGTCTTGATCTGTGGCTCATCAGAATAGGCGAATTGTCTATTGGTGGGTTCCGCTACCGGCGGCTGTTTCATCGTGTCGCCAGTCCAGAACTTTAGACGCGCAACCGCAGAATAGCAGTCCCGGAGCCAATCAGAACGGTCAAAAAGATAGGCGCCAATACTTAGCAGGCCCGGGAAGGGCGATTCTCTGTACGTGCAGCCAGCGCGACAGACAAGTCCATCGTCCCTATCTCCGTAGTCAGGAAATGAACCACCTGGCAGAACCATTTCATGCACGAACTCAGTAGCTTGCCGGATGCGTTCCAAAACCTGCCTGGGTATGACTTCTCTATCTTCGAGGAGAATGTAATGAAAGAGTGCATCGATGACAAAGCCAAGGTACCAGAAAGACTGCTCCTGGTTAGTACCATCAGGATTCAATTGTACAAGAACTTGCTCCCACAATATCTTTCGCGCCTTTTCTATCCATTCATTCCCGATTTTTTCCTTTTGAAGCGCTTTACCGATCCAGAATAGACCGACCGCCTCCAGAATGAGATGGTTTCCGGCAGATGAATGCGTGGAAAGACGGCTTTCAATGAATTTTCCCGAAACAAGAGCCAGACCGGCCAAACTCTGGCGCAAAGAAGTATCCAACGGCGCTTTAAACAAACAGGCTGCCCAGTAGATGGAGACCCAACGCAAGGCTACTTCCATGGAGGACAGATACGAAGGTCCGTGAACATAAGGGTTTTTTTCAAGCCAGTCGATGACTATACTTCTTGCCAGCTTTTCATTCGTGGCGGCCATCACGGGCAAGAACTGCAGGCGGTTCAATTCCCAGTTTATACGAACATCACCATAGGGATTGCCCGTACGGTACTTTATCTTGGCATAGTGATAATCGGGCCACCGCATATCTTTTGTTTCTGAAAAATTCCATTTGATGGGTTCGGTCAGATCAATTTCGTAATTGTAAATATTGTAATGCTTCTGGTAAATCTCCAAGGGCACTCCAGGCATAGTGTGGAATATGAACTGGATCTCATCCTTACCAAAGCGGCTATAGGGCCATTCGACTGGATTGCGATACCTCACTCGCGTGTAACAGATGGTCAGATATTCCCGAAGCCGCTTAAGGACTTCTATAAAACTCATTTTTTTTAGTCGGTGCAAATACCAGGTTAAGTTCACTACTTCACCATTGAACTTGAAAATCAGTAGTTAAGTTTTGCACTCGTCGGACAGCGAAAATTGAGGAAGGATGAGTTGATAAACAAGTAAACCCCCGGTTGTGCGGAGGGACTTTCAGAGTTTGACATTTCCGGGAGTATATGACTTTAATCTTCTCCTCGAGTTCTTCATCTATGTTAACTCTCTTGAGTGCAGCAGATTTAGGGCCCTTATTTCTTATGGGAATACTCAGTCTGACTCCAAAGCAGTTCTGAAACTGGCTTGCAAAATTGAGAGCTTTGCACAACTCCACAATGTTGGTTAAAATTTAACTTGATAATTCCCCGCAGCTTGCTGCGGGGTAACTTGATAATTCCCCGCAGCTTGCTGCGGGGTAAATCTCTGTGCTAAACAGAGGTATGTCAAATGAAACTGTACGAAAAGGATACCATTGCGCTTGGCAGATTCACTATCACATTGTATTTCCAGTGAAATACCGCAAGGCATTACTGGATTCGGAAGTTACACAAATCATACAAGAAACAGCCGAAGGTATCGCGGAACGTTATGCCATTGAAATGGAAGCCATTGGCACTGACAAAGATCATATCCACCTGCTATGCGGTGCACATCCGAAGATAGCGGCAGGTAGGATAGTTCAAATTTTCAAAAGTATTACTGCCCGCGAGATATTTCGGCGCAAACCAGCAGTAAAAAGGGAGCTTTGGGGTGGAGAGTTTTGGACAGACGGTTATTATGTTGCAACAGTTGGTGAGCGAGCCAACTGGGACATAGTAGAAAAGTATGTCCAAAAACAAGGTCAACCCAAAGCCGATCTCAAACAGCTCAAACTTTTCGATTAAGGTTTGATACCCTGTAGCTTGCTGCAGGGTTCTTCATTTTTATGGTTTTACGTATAGAAAACAAATTTTATAGATAAAAAAGACCTCTGAAATGCCGTTATCAACCGCTAATAATTTGACTTATCTATTTGTTTTTGCTTGACATTATCTCTATTTTGTGCCATATATTCCCTATAATGCTACTTGTTTCAGGAGGATAATATGGGATTCAAAAAACTAGATCAGGAAATCAGTTTCGCCGACGTCATACTCAAGAGCTCCATGGATAAAAACCGGTGCTTAGAGCACTTGATTAATATCAACGATTCAATTGACTGGCCTAATATCGAATCCATTTTGATGTATCACTATGTCGTCGGCACAAGCTCAGAAGGCGCTGACGCTTATTCTCCTTTATTACTTTTCAAGTGCTTACTTCTTCAGAAGTGGTTTCGTATCGATTCCGATCCTGAACTTGAAAGCCAGATTAATGATAGAATCTCCTTTAAGAAGTTTATAGGAATTTCCTTTGGTAATGTCTCCCCTGACCATTCAACATTTTCTCGTTTCAGAAGCAGATTATCCAAGGAAGCCATGGATCGAATCAACAGTGAAATCCTCCGTCAGTTTGAAAGACAGGGCCTGACCATTAATGAAGGTATTGCCGTTGATGCCAGGCTTGTTAAATCCGCCAGCCATCCCATAAGCAACCATCAAATTAAAGAACTCAAAGATAGAAAAAATACTCCAGAAGGAAAACTCGATAAAAACGGGAAGCCAATCAAATTCTCAAGAGATACGGAATCCGACTGGACGATTAAAAACGATAAGGCTCACTATGGCCTTAAGGAGCATGCCTCTATAGATGTTAATCACGGCTTTATCTTATCCACCACTATAACACCTGCTTCCGTTAATGAC
>JBDRPB010000254.1:0-2026 GCA_043809485.1 Pseudomonadota bacterium
GATCGCGAGGTGACCCCTGCGTGTGTGAATGCCTGTCCGGCCAAAGCGAGAATATTCGGAGATCTCGATGATCCTGAAAGTGAGGTTTCTACCGTGATACGGGTAGGGAGGGGATACCAACTCAAACCTGAGGCTGGCACGGATCCTAGCGTTTACTACATTACCAAATAGGTGCTCGGTAGGGGGAATCTCTATGTTAAACGAAAAGATGAGACCTTACGAATTTATGGTTTATCCCACGTTGCAGACGGCCTGGGTCAGAGGAAAAGGTCTGTTGCTTTTTTCCGGACTGTTCCTTGTGGAATTCGGCGCCGGGCTATTTCTGGCCGCTTCCATCTTGCAGAGCCTGTGGGGGCAGACGGCCGGATGGTTGATTTCGGGAATTCTGGGGGGAGGCTGCCATTTCCTCTTTCTGGGCCACCCCTTTCGGATTTACAAGGCCATTCGAAGGCCGGGAAGATCCTGGATATCAAGGGGTCTTTACATTATCTCTTTGTTTCAATTCTTTGGTTTCATTCATTTGGCGCTCTCCTATTTTTCAACGCCTATCATGTGGGTGATGGTTGTGGCCAACATTTTGGCCGTTGCGACTATCCTCTATGGCGGATATGAAATTGCGGACGTCAAAACAATACCCACTTGGCACTCGAGTTTTTTGCCGATCCAGATGCTGGCAAGGAGTTTTTTTGTGGGGTTGGCGATGGTGCTGGTTATGAACCTGTCCCTTGGACTGGAGAGACCCGACATCAACATGAAGCAATGGCTGCTGGTGACCCTGTTAATCAATATCTGCCTGTTTGGGCTTGGTTTGGTCAGCCTCGGATTTGAGGAAGGGAAGGAAAAACTCTCACTGTCGATGATGGTGAGAGGCGACCTGAAATGGATTTTCTGGCCCTGGGTGATGACGGGCGGCATGCTCGTCCCCCTGATCGCGGCTATATACGGGTTTGCCGTCGGCATCGCGGAAGTGGGGATCGTCATTCTTCTGATTTCGGTCATCCTGCAGGTGGTGGGGGATTCGCTTTTAAGATACAGTTTGATGAGGAGCGGCTATTTCCCGGGTCTATTCCCGGGCAGGGCCACCGATTTCAGGGCATGAGGGAACTTCCGAAGCATGGGACCGCCCTGAGAGCCACAGGGGATATTTAGAAGGAGAAAAAAGATGGCCAGGAATCTAAAGAAGGGGAACATGAACGATCATTGGGTCCACACGGTCTGCGCCCAGTGCTACGGTTCGTGCGGCATGGCTGTTAAAGTGGTGGACGGTGTTGCTCTCAAGGTTGAAGGGGAGCCCGATAGTTACATGGGCAGCCGGGGAGGTCTTTGCGGTAAAGGCTTCTCAAATATTATGGGCCTCTATGACCCTAACCGGATAAGGTACCCGCTGAAGCGGACAAATCCTGAAAAGGGCATGGGTGTGGATCCCAAATGGGAGCGGATCTCGTGGGATGAGGCAATGAACACCATTGCGGAGAAGCATAAGAGGCTTTAAAAAAGGATCCGAGGGCCGTTATCATCGCCGGCACACCTTCGCCGGGCACGAACAAAAAGCTAACGGTTCATTTATCCGGCCTCTTGTTGAGCCTTGGCTGTCGCAATTTTGCCCCGGGCGGCGTGGGGCTTCATTGCGGGAATGGCGCCCATTTCGGGGCCGGCCTGGTGCATTGCTCATGGTCGGTCCTCCCTGACTACAAATACTGCAATTACGCGATCCAGTTCGGTTCGAACAAGGGAACGGGATCCGGTCACGGCTCAGCCCATAACATGAGGCTTGCTGCGGAGGCAAGAGCAAGGGGCATGAAAAATATCGTGTTTGACCCCATATGCAACTTCGCCGGCGGAAAGGCGACGGAATGGATCCCCATCCTTCCCGGGACCGACTTGGCCGTCATCCTGGCCATGTGCAATGTCATTGTGAACAAGGCGGGCAGATATGATGAGGAGTTCCTGAAGAAATATACCAACGGTCCTTACCTGGTAGGGCCTGACCAGAGGTTTGTCAGGGACAAGGAGACCGGTCAGCCCC
>JBDRPB010000255.1:0-2402 GCA_043809485.1 Pseudomonadota bacterium
TGTGGGGAGATTCAGGGGAGAAGGCGGTGACCGTACGGTTTGATGATTACAGGAAGGTGGCGGATGGATGGTATCCATATGAGATTGCCATATTTGCTGGAGAAGACCTGGAGGAGCGTTATTTTGTCACTGATCTTCAGGCCAATATACCTGTCGATTCTTCTTTTTTTGAGCGCCATGAAGAACACAAAAAACCCCCTGATGAGGACCGCCTCAGAGAGATCATTGACCTTTTAAAAGAGAAGTACCAGCCTACAAGTTCCTCCATGAGCGGGCATTAAGCAATTGAAGATTGATGAAAACTTATCCTGCCTCAGAATAGCTGTTACTGTTCCCACCCAAGGGACTTTTTCCTATGCAGAGCCTGAACGCCTGGCGCCCAAAGCGCAGGTGGGCTGCCGGGTACTGGTGCCTTTCAATAACCGAAAGATCACCGGCTATATCCTGGGAAAAGTACCCAAAAAAAACAACCAAAACCTCAAAGAAATATTAAACGTCCTTGACCCGGAACCGCTCTTCCACAAACAACAGGTCCCTTTCTTTGAATGGATGGCCGATTATTATATGCATCCCATCGGCCAGCTCATTCAATCGGCCTTACCCGGGGGCCTTAACACTGATCCCTATAAAACAGCTCTGCTGACAGAGGAAGGCCTGAGTGCCTTGGCCGTCCTGCCTCCTCTTTCTGAAGAAAAAAGGCTCCTTTCCTGGATAAAGGATCATCCGGGAAAAAGGCTTCCCGGGCCCCTTCAAGAATTCTATGTTCTTCAAAAAAAAGGATGGCTAATAATCCGGGAGCGGACAAGAAAGAGACGGGCAGGCCCTCTTATGAGAAAGTTTGTGCGACCAATGAAGAACGTCCGTCTTAAGTCCATTCTCGCTAAAAAAACTGGCCCGTTTGAGGCCAAAAATGAACTTGTATTTATGGAAACAGTCTTCAGCTCAGATGATACGTTATTGAGTGAACTCACAGCCAAATTCACCAATGCCTCATATCTTGTAAAAAAATGGGTCAAAAAAGGTATATTGGAAGAGTATACAGGGACTGTTTATCGAAATCCGGCTGGAGAAATTGTGTTTCCATCCATTGCACCAGTCAAACTTTTTGAACAGCAAACGCAGGCCGTCAATCATATTAAAAAATGTCTTGACAGAAAGGCCTTTTCGGCCTGTCTGCTTCATGGGGTGACCGGCAGCGGCAAGACAGAAGTCTACTATCGGGCAGCCAGACATGCGATTCGCTCGGGCCGGCAGGTCATATTGATGGTGCCGGAAATAGCCCTTTGTGTCTATATGGAGGGCCTTTTCAGGACGCGGCTGGGCAACCGGATTGGCATTTACCACAGTGGACTCAGCGAAGGTGAAAGGTATGATGAGTGGATGCGCATGGCGAGAGGCGATGTGGACCTTGTCATCGGTGCCCGTTCCGCCCTGTTTGCTCCACTACCTGAATTAGGCCTGATCATCGTGGATGAAGAGCATGATTCAGCCTACAAACAGGAAAACAGTCCACGGTACCAGGCACGAGATGCTGCTGTTGTGAGAGCTAAGTTAGAAAAGGCAATGGTGACACTGGGTTCTGGAACACCCTCTGTCCAGTCCAATTATAACACCATCAACGGCAGGTATCATCTGCTTTCGATGCCTGACAGGATTGAAAAACGGCCTCCACCTGATGTTGAAATTGTGGATATGAAGACTCTGGAGGACAAGGGTAAGCAACCCGGGAATGAGATTTTGAGCCCCAAGCTTAGAGAAGCCCTTGATCAAAACCTGAGGGCGGGGAATCAGACCATCCTTTTTTTGAATCGAAGGGGCTTTCATAGTTTGTTTTTATGCCGTTCCTGCGGTAAACCCATTCGTTGTCCCAACTGCGATGTGACACTGACATATCATCTAATGGGACACCAACTGAAGTGCCATTATTGCGGCTTTTACTCTGGGACAAAAATAAAATGTCCCTCATGCGGGCGCGGGGAGCTTAAATCATACGGATTCGGCACTGAGAAACTGGAGCAAACACTCACAGAGCTTTTCCCGACTGCGCGGATTGCGAGATTAGACACCGACAGTACCCGCAAGAAGGGGCAGGCCTTACAAATATTGAGGAAATTCAGCGATTATAAAACAGACATTCTCGTTGGCACCCAGATGATTACAAAGGGCTATGATTTTCCAAAGGTGACATTGGTGGGTGTAATTGCGGCTGACCTTTCCCTTGGGTTTCCTGACTTCAGGGCCGGGGAGCGTACCTTCCAGATCCTCTCACAGGTTGCCGGCAGGTCAGGACGGGGAAGTCAAAGAGGCCGGGTGATTATCCAGACCTTTAATCCGGATCACTACGCCTTGATCACGGCCACTGCTCACGACTACCAATCATTTTTTGAAAAGGAAAATGACCT
>JBDRPB010000256.1:0-5165 GCA_043809485.1 Pseudomonadota bacterium
AATTGTGTAGAAGGAATTACAACGAGACGGGAAAGATGTCAGAATGAGAAAAAAAGCGATTCTCATTTTCATGAAATATCCCGAGGCGGGGCGAGTAAAAACCCGCCTTTCAAAAAGCATTGGCCGCGAACAAGCCTGCAATATCTACCAGAAACTCGTCCGCCGTACCCTCGGGATGGTCTCTGATTTCAAACACGCCCATACTGAAATCGATCTCTTTCTGTTTTACTATCCACCCGAAAGTGAAACCCAACTAAGGAAAGCCTATCCTGGACCGTGGAAATTTACCCCCCAGATGAGCGGCCATTTGGGAGAAAAAATGGGTAATGCATTTAATCATGTATTTACAAAAGGTTATGGGCACGCCGTTCTCATTGGGACTGACATTGCAGACATTATGACCAGCGACATTGCAGATGCCTTTCAAGCCCTCAATGAAAACCAGGCTGTTTTGGGACCTGCTCAAGATGGGGGGTTTTATCTGATTGGATTATCTTCTACGATTAACGAAATCTTCAACTTCCCCAACTGGTCCACCCCTTCTGTATTTGAAAGAACGTTAAACTGTTTCCATACCTCTGCCCATAAGGTAAGGACGCTTTGCAAAAGGCATGACATTGATGAAAAAAAAGATCTGATCTATTTTAACAGTAACCCGCTCTTCCAAGACCAAATTTCAATTATAATACCTTACCTGAGTGGAACGAAGAAACTGGCATCCCTTGTTGATTGCCTTGAGGCCCAGCTCTGGCCCGGCGACGAGGTAGTCCTGGTTAGGGGCAATGGATCTCCTGAGTGGGGGACAAAAAATATCTCCCCCCATACACGCCTCATTTTTGCTCCCAAAGGGCGCGGTAATCAGCTAAACCATGGTGCAAGAGTGGCTCAACGCAATATTTTATGGTTCCTCCACATTGACACCGCCCCTCCTCCTAATTTTGGATACCATATCAGAAAGCTGACGCTCATCCGGCACATGGTTCTGGGCTGTTTTGAACTCAGCTTTAATACTTCAAGTCTTCCTTTAAATCTCATTTCCAAGTGGACAAATCTACGTACAAAATACTTCCAGCTTCCTTATGGAGATCAAGGATTTTTTTGTACTCGTAGAATTTTTTATAAAGCAGGTGGTTTCAAAAAACAGTTTCTAATGGAAGACGTGGACTTTGTGAGGAACTGCAAAAAAATGGGAAAGCTCTTGATTGTACCTCAGCCTATACATTCATCACCCCAAAGATATTTGAGAAAAGGGGTACTTCGAGCCTCATTGCAGAATCATTTCCTGATACTCCTCTATTTTCTCGGTGTAAGTGACAAAAGGCTTTATGAGTTTTATTATAAAGAACCAATTTGACCCGCCTAATTTGGTCACATATTCACTCAGCACTGCAAACCGTCTTTCGCTTTTCAAGCACAATGGCTAATTTGAGGCCCCAAGGGCTTGTCTCGTTAAACTGGCATCAATTTTGCTATATGATATTATCTCAGAAATTATGAACTTACTATTTCCTGCTTGCAGTGCTTACAGGCCAGCTTCCGACCTGAAAAGCGAGCCTTCAAAGTCTACCCCCTTTCGCAAACGGGGCCGGGGGGATTTAATAGTTCACGACCGTCACAACTTTATCCTTAATACAACAGGATTGAGGGTAAGGGTAAGAGGTGTAGAATAATTGGATAAAAACGAATTATAGGTGAAACGGTATGCCTCAATTCCAAAAGCGTTTTGGCCTCATAGCGGTGGAAAAAGGATTTATCACGGCAGATCAGCTTGTCGAGGCGTTCAAGGTTCAAGTGTTGGAGGAAATAGAGAAAGGTAAGCACAGACTTATCGGTGCCATATTGTTTGAACATGGATTCATTACCCTTCCTCAAATTGATGAAGTGCTTCAATCAATGCAAACACTATCTGCATTCTGAATTTAGCATATGTAAAGGCCCGCCACACGAACGCCTTCTCAACAATATCGGGATCGTCCCTCACTTGTCCTCCTAAACAGTTCCCTCCACTTTAAGACTTCCATACTCTCCTCTTTTGAAGTGTAAAATGTTGCAAAAAACACTTTATCAGAGGGAGCAGGACGTAAACTACTTAACAGACCCAGGAATATCTGCTATTGAATTGTCATAAAAAATTCAAATTGGCCCTGATTTCCCTTAAAACCAGAGGGAGGATATTTTAATGACAGATCAGCCAGGAAACAAAAAACCGGAGAGGATAGAAAACCTTCAAAGCCTCTTTGAGAACAGGCATACGCCGATGCTCCTCATCGATCCGGTGGATGGAAAAATAGTGGATGCCAATCCTGCGGCCTGCATATTTTATGGCTACAATAGGGTAAAATTAAGGAGCCTGAAAATTACAGATATTAATATTCTTCCACAGGAAGAGGCGCTACAGGTGTTTGAAAAAATCAAGACACATCAGGAAAGTCAATTCCTGTTCCAGCACAGACTGGCTTCGGGTGAAATTCGTGATGTGGAGGCTTATGTTGGTCGTATTCAAATGGGAGAAAAGCCCATCAACTATGCCATCATCCATGATGTTACAGAAAAGTTGAGAGACAAAGCAGCACTTCAAAAGGCACACCATGAACTGGAACAAAGAGTGATCGAGCGGACTGCCGAGTTGAAAGAAGCAAACAAACAACTGAAAGAGGAAATAGAAAAGCGCATAAGAATAGAGGAGTCATTACAAAAAACCAGGAATGTGCTTCAAACGGTATTTGACGGGATTACCGATCCCCTGATCATGCTGGATGCTGATATGGCCGTAAAGATCCTGAATGATGCTGCCTTGAATTACTACGGGAAACCAGAATCTGATGTCATTGTAGGCGAATGTTGTTTCAAGGCCGTCAAGGGAGAAAACATGCCTTGCAAGGGCTGTGAAATCCCTTCGGCCTTATTGAGCGGCGAGGCCAGAATATTTGAACGAAAAGGCGTTATGGATTCTAACAGGATTGAGCAGGTCGCCTTATACCCTGTAAAAATATTTGAAGATGAAAGGGCCGGGGCCATTATCCGCATCAGTGACATCACAGAGACAAAGTTGGTGCAGAGACAGCTCATCCAGAGTGAAAAGCTGGCATCTCTTGGGCTCCTGATATCAGGCATTGCCCATGAAATTAATAATCCAAGCAACTTCATAACCTTAAACATCCCTGTTATGAGAGATTATATGAATGCAGTAATGCCCATTGTTAATGATTATGTGAAAGATCATCAGGATTTTGAATTATTCGGCATGTCTTATGGTGAATTCCATGAAGATATCTTCAGGCTCCTTGACAACATTGAATATGGCGCTTCAAGGATTACTTCCATCGTATCCGACTTAAGGGAATTTGCCAGAATGGAGGATACAAAAAAACAGGTCTGGGTTGACATTAAATCTATTATTGAAAAAAGTATTGGTATCTGTGAGAGCCAGATTAAGAAGAGGATCAAATTTCTAAATATAACCATTCAGGAAGATCTGCCCAAGATTTTTACCAATTCCAAGGCCATCGAACAGGTCTTGATCAACCTTTTGGTCAACGCAGCCCAGGCGGCAGATAAAGAGGATTCACGGGTAAAGCTCGACGTGTCCATGGACAAGACCTCACAAAACAACCTGATCATTGAGGTGGAGGACAATGGTTGCGGGATTGATGAAAAAACCAGGAACAGGCTGTTTGACCCTTTTATTACGACCAAATCCCCCGCAGAAGGCACCGGCCTGGGCCTGTATATTTCCAATAACCTGATCGAGGCATTGAGCGGCCGGATTGAGGTGGAGAGTGAGCCTGGTAAGGGGAGTATGTTTCGGGTGATTCTCCCAAACGTGGGGAGGAAATGATTTTGGATTAAGGAGTTTCACATGGCTAACACAATACTTGTAATAGATGATGAACAGCATTTCCTGGATAGCGTAAGAAGGGTATTGAATACTGCCGGTTTCCGAGATGTGGAGCTGGAGACCGATCCGGCAAATGCTATCGCCATATTTGAAAGAGGTGACCCCATTGATCTGGCACTTATTGATGTGTCAATGCCCGGAATTAGCGGTATTGAGGTTCTGGAATCAATAATGAGAACAAGCCCTGGCACTGAGTGTCTCATGATCACGGCGGTTAACGACGCCAAGATCGCAGTGCAGTGTATCAAAAAAGGAGCCTATGATTATCTGCTCAAACCCATTTCAAGAGATGACCTTGTCCTGGCGGTGAACCGCGCCCTGGAAAGGAAACGCCTGTTAGGGCTCCTGGATATTAAAAAAACATCGGATGTCTCCCCCTTGAAGTGTGTTGAGGCATTTGAGCCAATAATTACGCGATCAATTAACCTGCTCAGGATCATGAAGGAGGCTGAACTCCACGCTGTCAGCAACGTTCCTGTTCTAATAACCGGAGAGAGCGGCACTGGGAAGGAACTTCTTGCAAGGGCTATCCATGATGCCAGCCCCAGAGCAAAACATCTTTTCACTCCAGTTAATATGGCCGGCCTCACAGGCACCCTGTTCGATTCAGAATTCTTCGGACACACCAAGGGTGCATTTACCGGCGCGGAGCAGGATCGGAAAGGCTATTTGGAGACCACCAATAGGGGAACCCTGTTCCTGGATGAGATTGGGCATCTGCCCCTGGAACTCCAGGGAAAGCTGCTGAGAGTGCTCCAGGATGGGGAATTCCTGAAGGTAGGGGCAAGCCATTTCCAGAAAACAGATATTCGTTTTATTGCAGCCACAAATATTGAGCTTGATCCTCTGATTGCTAAAGGGAAATTTCGCAAAGACCTGTTTTATCGCCTAAAGGGCGCCTGGCTTCACCTTCCACCCCTTCGAGAAAGAAGAGAGGACATTCCCCTCCTGATCGACACATTCATGGACGAATTCGAGGGGACCACCAAGAATAAAGGTATTGATGAGCAGGCCTTATCACTGCTTATTGATTATGACTACCCTGGTAATATAAGAGAACTGAGATCCATCATCCAATCGTCGGTAAACCTGGCACAGGGAAGACGGATATCCGAAGCTTTTCTTCCCGAATATTTACTAAAGCGTAAGAAGGGATTGAAAAAGAAGATCCCTAAACATAACGGCTCTATTGCCCCCCTTGAAGATATAGAAAAGGACCATATATTAAAGGCATATGACTACAGCGAAAAGAACAAGGCCCTGACAG
>JBDRPB010000257.1:0-4148 GCA_043809485.1 Pseudomonadota bacterium
TGAGCACCGGCTCAAGGAATTGTTTCGCATTGCGGACCGGGTGATGGTCCTGAACTATGGTAAAAAGATCGCGGAAGGATCAGGAAAAGAGGTTATGGAAAACGAATCTGTCAAAAAAGCCTATTTGGGAAGTGAGACGGAATGAAGGATTTGGGGATTTAGGGACTAAGGAATTAAGGAATTCCTCAATTCTTCAATTTCTCAATTCATAATTGTTTTTAAAAGGATATATATGCTTTCAGTAGAGAACCTGATGGTCTTTTTTGAAAATGCCTTAGCCCTGAACGATTTCAGCATGGAGGTCAGGGAAGGCCAGATTGTTGGGATCGTCGGTTCAAACAGCGCCGGCAAAACAACACTGATGAACACCCTTTCAGGCCTTATTATTGACATGCGAATCAAAGAAAAACGAAGAGGCGGCGAAAGGATTACCGTCTATGGCAAAATAATTTTTAATGGGGAGGATATCACAGAGACCAGGCCTAATGACAGAGTAAAGAAAGGAATTGTTCTGTGTCGCGAGAGGCACCCCATTTTCCCTGAAAGCAACGTGCTTGAAAACCTCAAGATTGCTGGCTACCTGATAAAAACCTCCCATGTCCGGGAAATGATTGACTATGTTTTTAACCTCTTTCCTGCACTCGTGGATTTAAAATCCAGAAAGGCGGGTTTTTTAAGCGGCGGGGAACAGCAAATGCTGGCCATTGGAATGGCCTTGGTGGCCAGACCAACCCTTCTTCTGCTCGATGAACCCCTTCTGGGTCTTAGTCCCATGATGCAAACCCTGCTCGTCGACGCTGTCAAGGGCCTCAAAAGCGAATCAAACATTACGGTTCTTCTAAGCGAACAGTTCGCCAGACCAGTTCTGCCTATGATAGATTATGGCTATGTCCTTGAAAATGGGATGTTAACGCTAACCGGTACAGGCCAGGAACTCATGGATAATCCTGAGATAAAGTCTGCCTATTTTGGGGTATGAACGGAAACAGGCGCAAGGCATAAGGCACAAGGTGAAAGCCATGGGATTTGAAACAACTAAATCCTTGCGCCCTGCGCCTTGAACCTTAAGCCAATGGTAGTAAAATATTCCGGGAGCCTCATAAGAAAAAGAGACATAAGTGATGACCCAAAAAATCCCTTTTGAAAACATATACAACGCCTTTTCTACAGCAGCGACAAAATTTGGCAACAATACCGCCATCGTCTATCTGGGCACACGCTTCAGTTACAACAGAATACTTAAGCTTGCTGAGAATTTCGCATCCTCTTTAAGGGATGAGGGTGTTCAGGAAGGGGACAGGGTGATCATGTATATCCCCAATAGTGTCCAGTGGGTTATTGCCTGGCTGGGTATTCAGAGGGCAGGGGCTGAGGCCGTTCCCATCACGCCGATCTATACGGCCCATGATCTCCAGTATATTGCAAACGACAGTGGAGCAAAATATGTCATCTGCTCCGATGCAAACTATGGGTATGTCAAACAGGCATTCGAGGAAACAGGGCTAAAAAAGGCCATTGTGACCAAGCTATCGGATCTCCTGCCATGGTGGAAGAGGCTGTTTGGCTGGGCCTTTGACAAGGTGCCGAAGGGAAAGATTTCAAAGGACGAGACTACCCTTTCTTTTAAAAAAATGGTATATGCCTTTGATCGGCATTCCCTACTTCCCCCCGTGAAAAAAGAAGAGACCGACACAGCGGAGGTCCTTTATACCGGCGGCACAACCAAGTTCCCCAAAGGCGTCCCCATTTCACATGGCCTGTACTTGGAATCGGCGCTTGAACAGATCACCGTATGCGATCCTCTTTTCCCTGGATCTGAGAATGTTGTTATTGGTTCTGCGCCTCTCTTTCATATCCTGGGACAAACTACGGCCTTGAGTGTCCTTTTGGTGGGTGGATCAATCGTTTTGATGCCCAAGGTTAACCTGGATGCAATTTTTGATTCTGTGCAACGGTTCAAGGCCAAGACTCTGATCGGGGTTCCCACGCTCTACAGGATGATCCTTGAACATGATAGGATCGACCTGTACGATCTGAGCTCACTTGAGTATTGCTTTAATGGCGGGGATGTCCTGCCAGTGGAGATCAATGAGCGATGGCGGAAAAAGTTTGGCAAACCGATTTACCAGGGTTATGGCGCGACCGAGACATGCGGGGGCGTTTCCATGTGCCCCACGGATGAGGAAAGCCCCTTAAAGAGCATTGGCAAAGTTGTTCCCAGCAAGAAGATCAAGATCGTAGACCCAAAGACGCTGGCACCTGTTCCTTTGAATAAGCCTGGTGAACTTCTTGTCCATTCCAAAAGAATGGTAAAGGAATATTGGAACAAGCCCGAGGAGACGGCAGAGGCCTTTGTGGAAATGGACGGCCTGCGGTATTACAAAACAGCAGACATTGTCTCCATGGATGAGGCGGGACACATGTATTTTATTGACCGGACCGTGGACACCATAAAGCACAAGGGATACCGGGTCTCCTCTTCCGAGATAGAGTCTGTCCTCCAGGAGCATACGGCGGTTATCGGTGCGTGTGTTGTGGGCCTGCCCGATCCAAAAGTTGGTGAGAGGATAAAGGCTTTTGTGGTCTTAAAAGAGGATGTTAAGGGGATAACCGGGTATGATCTTATCAAGTGGTGCAGGGAAAAGCTGGTATCATACAAAATCCCCCAGTACATAGAATTCAGGGATATGCTGCCTAAGTCCAAGGTAGGAAAACTTTTGAGGCGCGAGATCCGCAGCGAGGAAAAGCGGAGAGCAGAGACCTGATCTATGTCTCTTCCATGCGCGATGGAAAGGTTGAGGGACAGGAGCCTTTTATGGAGTAAACAATGGATTTTACACTTAGCAGGGAACAGCAGGATATCATAAAGGCCGCCAGGGAGTTTGCCATTGGGGAGTTCCCGGATCGGGCCGTTGAGTTTGATCGTGAGGAGACCTTTGATCTAAATATATGGCGAAAGGCATGTGATCTGGGTTTCGTTGGCGTTTTTATAGACGAAGCCTATGGTGGAGCGGGCATGGGCTTTCTGGAACACTGTCTGATCAACGAGGAGTTCTGGGCCGTGGATCCCGGTATCGCCCAGGCGATCCTGTCCACGACCTTTGGCTCCGAACTCCTGGGGCTGTTTGGCACTGAAGGGCAGAAACAACTGGTGCTCCCCCAATTAGTGTCCGGGGAGGCCATTATGAGCACTGCCATTACCGAGCCTGATGCAGGCTGTGATGTAACGCGCGCAACTACAGAGGCCGTAAGGGAAGGCAATGAGTGGATTCTTAATGGTTCCAAGATGTTTATCACAAATGGTAACCTTGCCAAGTATATCCTTGTATTTTGCCAGACAGACCCTGACAACCCTTCCCGCCATGAAAGACACTCCTTTATCATGGTGCCTTCAGACACACCGGGATATGAATCCACCAAGATCCGGGGAAAACTTGGCATCCGGGCCTCAGATACTGCCGAGCTTGCTTTAAACAATGTGCGCGTGCCCGCAGTGAACATAGTGGGCAAGGAGGGGGAAGGGTTCCATGAATTAATGGCGTTTTTTAACCGGACCCGGCTTCATATCTGTGCCCAGGCCGTGGGGCTGGCACGTGCAGCACTGGAAGAGTCTGTCCGGTACACTAAGCAGCGCGAACAGTTTGGGGCACAGCTTGCTTCATTTCAGGTGACGCAATTTAAGATCGCCGAAATGGCTACCTGGATCAGGGCGGCAAGAAACCTCTATTACGACGCCGCCTGTTCTGTGGATCAGGGCAAGGTAGACCATGCCCTGATAGCCATGGCCAAGTGGTTCTCTGCTGAAATGGCGGTCCGTTGCGCAGATGAGGCACTTCAGATGCATGGGGGATATGGCTATATTGATGAGTACAAGGTGCAGAGACTTTACAGGGATGCAAAGGTGCTGGAAATTTATGAAGGCACAAAGGAGATGGAAAAGACTATTATTTCAAGATCCATACTGGGATAAGAAGCACTGTAGGCGTTCACAGGTTCCGATGAAATCTAACCTTTGAACCCTGAACCTTTGAACCCGTGAACGGTTACGAAGCACTTTTGAACGTAAAGGAGGAAAATGGTGGTTTCGAAAGAATTTGGAATTGAAGATTTGAAACAATTTGCTACTGATGCAATCCGCCGTGCAGGGG
>JBDRPB010000258.1:0-2157 GCA_043809485.1 Pseudomonadota bacterium
CTGGCGAAATCGGTTCCTGCGTTGGCAAAAAAACAGTCTACGCCACGCAATGATAGGAGTTCTATGTAGGCCTGCGCGACCGTCTCGACCTTGACCTTGACCCTCCGGTTACTATCCGTTTTCCTCCTGCCCTTTTTGGCAGCGCTCTCTGCTCTTGGTCCCATATCCTATTTCCTCTTGTTATAAAATTGCTTCGAAAAATCTCCTTTATGGCTATTGCAGTATAAGACTAAGTCGCTTGTGTGTCAATATAGGGTTCAGGCCTGAACCCTATGTTATCTAATTACCTGGGATGTCCCCCATTTCATGTCGCCGAGGCAAAAGCTTGAGTATGTCGAATGAGTTCCGCTTGGGGTGGAATGAACGGGAGGTTTTCTTCCGTGTTTGATAATTACGTTACTGGACAACAATGATTGGGAGGGGAAGATGAAACATATCCAATACATGGATCAGGGTCTGTCCGAACCCTTTTTGACGCTCAGCCAAATGATGTAGACAATCATGAAGACTGTCGATACGGTTGCCGGCAATGCCGTCTGTTTGCCAAACAGGCCCAATGCAATCCCGCCGCCGAGACCGTAATTTTTCAAGGTGCCAAGCAGCACCATACTGTTCAAAACCTTAGGCCTAGTGCGGATTACCCGTCCTACCCTCTCCACAAGGAATCCAAGAATAAAGGTGCTCCCAATGGCGATGCCCATAATGGGAAGCAGGGTGAGGGTTTGGTGAACGAACACATCCTGATTCAATCCCACAATGGTATAGGTCACCACAAAAAAGGACCAGTTGGTGATTGTCCCCTTTACGGGGTTCAGCCATTTGTCCATCCCTTTCCAAAGGAAGATCCGGGAAAGGAACATAGGAATAAGAATGAGTTCCACCATGATCACCAGAAGCTTGACCGGATCAAAAAAATCGGCTCCCAACATGAAGTATGCGAGCAGGGGCATGATGATGAGTGCACCGAGGTATGCCCCCACTGTCCCAATCAGAGAATAGGTCCTGTCGCCCTCCAGGAATTCCGTGAATGGAATGACGGCCACAGCAGGAGGGACACTCGCCAAAATAATAAAACCCTTCCTGAGTGATTCCTCCTGAATAAAGAGCGCGCTCATACCCAAAAGAAAGCCCCCAAGCAAGACGTAGTTCATGAGGATGCCCAGAAGTGCGGGAACGACCAGAGTCCTTGGAGACCGAAATATATTGCCCTGTACTCCCATGGTGGAAAGGGTCATCACCAGCGCGAGCACAGGAAGAGTGACGTGATAGGTGAAACCTGCAGCCCCGGGCAGGAGCATTCCCATGCAAAGGGCCAAGATAAGAATAAAATTCCTATTTCGCAAAAATTGTATAATCTTACTCACAGCAATTTATCCATAAAAATATTAATCACAAATCAGGGTTTGACCCCAATATTCTGATTTTTCTCTTTCTCCGGATTCACAACGAACCCTTCTTTGATAGCAGCTTTCATGAGGCGTTGATCGAAACAGATCACTGCCAGTCTATCAGGCTCTTCGTGAGTGGCTACCAGAGCAGAGGCAAGTTGGCAAGCATCGGCCAGTATTCCTTTCTTCCAATAGGGCCTTGAGGGCAGATATGTTGCTATTTGTTCGAGGCAAAGCCACCTTTTCTCTGTCCAGGAGTTCCGCAGGGAACCCCTCTTTTTTAGGCGGCGAAACTATGCCAAGCCCCACCATCTCCTTAATCCAAGGCGTTTCACGGTTCACGGTTTCTGCCTTTGAAACATGTGTTATTCTGGCCAAAGGGGTCTTTCTGTCAAGAATTTCTATTTGTTCCCCTCCCCGTACTAACCTGAGATAATAGCTGAGACGGTTTTTAATCTCGGATATGTTGACCTGAATCATTTCAAATTTCCTTTTTCTGGTGTTTTGTTCCTCTATTGTCCATATGATAATAGCTATAACAGCCTTTTTAATCCCATCTGTCAATTCTTACCTGTTAAGACAGCTTATATCCTCACCGTTTTTTATCCAGGGGGCTGCGCACTGCCCTGCCCCCTTTGTTCAGTACAACGGTTATCCGGTCCTTATTGCCTTTGGCGTCGCGCACAAGGATCTGGTTCAGACCAAAGTCAATGTCTTTCACCCGCAGTCTTACGCACTCTATCCCCCTCAGCCCGCTGCCATATAAAAT
>JBDRPB010000259.1:0-7516 GCA_043809485.1 Pseudomonadota bacterium
TGGAGGGCATCCAAAATGAAATGCCCGAAATGCCAGCATGAGAATCCTGATGATGCAAAGTTTTGTAATGAGTGCGCAAAAAAGTTAGAACTTATCTGCCCGGAATGTGGGAAGGCTAATCCGCCTGGCAGCAAGTTTTGTAATGAATGCGCAAAAAACTTAATTCTTCCCTCTGAACCGCCCCGTAAAGACCTTTCTTTTGATGAGAAATTAGACAAGATTCAGCGTTATCTTCCAAAGGGCCTGACTGACAAAATTCTGTCACAGAGGGATAGAATTGAGGGGGAGCGAAAGCAGGTCACGGTCATGTTTTGCGACATGGCTGGATACACTTCCCTGTCCGAAAAGCTGGGTCCGGATGGAACTTATCAGCTTATGGATAAGATTTATGAACTTCTCATCCATGAAGTGCACCGGTATGGTGGAACGGTCAATGAATTGACTGGCGATGGCATTTTGGCGCTCTTTGGGGCTCCTATTGCATTAGAGGACGCCCCCCAGCGGGCGATCCGTTCAGCCTTGGCGATTCACAGAGAGATAGCCAGCTTTAGCGAAAAAACAGCAAAAGAGAGAAAAGGCATACCGCCTCTCAAAATGCGGGCCGGCATACACACGGGTCCTGTAGTTGTAGGCACCCTGGGCAATGACCTCAGAGTAGAGTTCAAGGCAGTAGGAGATACGGTGAACCTGGCTTCCAGGATGGAGGGACTGGCTGAACCAGGCACGACCTATGTGACTGAAGATACCTTTAAACTCACTGAAGGACTTTTCCGTTTTGAGGCCCTTGGGAAAAAGCAAGTCAAGGGTAAAAGAGAACCGGTTTTAACCTATCGGGTCTTGGGTTCTGGGAGGAGCCGAAGCCGCTTTGAGGCGAGGGCGGAAAAAGGCCTTACCAGCTTTGTAGGTCGAGAACGAGAACTGGAGATCCTTTGGGACTGCTATGAGAGGGCTAGAGATGGGAGGGGGCAGGCGCTCTCCATCGCAGCGGACGCAGGCTTAGGCAAATCACGACTTCTCTACGAGTTTAGGAAATCTCTGACCAACGAAGAGGTGACTTTTCTGGAGGGCAGGTGCGTCTCTTACGGTCAGAATAGCCCATATCTTCCTGTGATAGATCTTCTGAAGGATAATTTTCGGATCGGGATCGAAGATGGATCGGAAGAGATTCAAGAGAAAATAAAAAGACGACTTAGACAGGTCGGTGCCAACCTTGATCGGACACTTCCATATCTCTTAGAACTCCTCTCTTTAGAAAACGGCTTTGAGGCATTAAGGGCAATCGACCCCGAAACCAAGCGTCGGAAGACCTTCGAGTCCCTGAGAGACCTCACCTTGAGGGGATCCCAGGTAAGGCCCATGGTCATGGCTTTCGAGGATATGCACTGGATAGATAAGACCTCGGAGGAAAGCATTAAGTTCCTGGTGGATCATATCGCAGGGGCTAGGGTGGTTTTGATCTTCACTTTCCGTTCCAATTATCTTCCCCCTTGGGGAGGAAAATCTTATTACAGCCAAATCAATCTAAATAGGCTCTCAAACAGGGAAAGCCTCCACATTATCAAGTCCCTTTTGGACTCAGAGGAGATCGAGGAGAATCTGGCAGGCCTCATTCTGGAGAAGGCTGAGGGAGTACCTTTTTTTATAGAGGAGTTCATCCGATCCTTACTAGAATCTGAGGCAGTGATGAGGGATAATGCCTGTTGCCGCCTTAAGAGCGATTTAGGTCCTGTCAGCATCCCAGAGACCCTCTATGATCTGTTAATGGCTAGGGTAGATAGACTTCCTGAAGGTGCAAAGGAGATTTTGCAGGTCGGATCGGTGATCGAAAGGGAATTCAGCTGGGCCTTGATTAAAGAAGTCACTGGGCTCCCCGAGATGGAGCTCCTCTCCCGCCTTTCCCATTCAAAAGAGGCTGAGCTCATTTTCGAAAGGGGTATCTTCCCTCAGGTGATTTACATCTTCCAGCATGCCATGACCCAAGAGTTACTCTATAATTCACTCTTGGCAGCGAAGCAAAGAGAATATCACCTCGCCATCGGAAAGGCCATGGAAAGGCTTTATTCCGACCACTTAGAGGAGTATTCCTCGATGTTGGCTTTGCACTTCACTCGGGGAGGAGACCCTAAGCGGGGTTACCAATATCATCACCTTGCAGGGGACCGCGCGGCTGCGTCCTATGCGAATAGCGAGGCTCTGGAACACTTTCGCGAGGCCTGGCGCTTGATTGATGAATGGGATCAAGATCGCGAACTCTTGGAACCGCGGCTGGATACGGCTATCAAGCTGGCAGAGGTCATGGAACCCCTGGGGAAATTTGAACCCACCTTGGTTCTTCTTGAAGAGGTTCTTGGCGGATCTACAGGCTTGGAAAACCCTGCACTCTATGCCCAGGTTCATTATTGGATGGGCAATACTTTTGGGAACCTGGGACGTTATGACGATGCTCGAAAGTTTCTTCTTCGTTCCCTAAAATTATCTCAGGAGTCGCAAAGCAAAGAAACAGAGGGAAACGCCCATAATTATCTGAGCCAGTTGGATTTTTTCCAGGGCTATCTGAGAAGGGCTATGGACCATGCTGAGAATGCTGTGCAATGTTTGCAGGAGATAGGGAATCCCACCCGTCTGGCATGGGCTCTTGTCTATAAAGGACTCATATTGTGTGATTTGAAAGGAGAGGATGACTGCCAAAAGGTCATAAAAGAAGCAAGGGACTGGATAGATCGGTCTGGGAACGAACGGGCTCTATGTGTTTTCTATGTATTAAATTCTAGAACCCTTCTCAAAACCGGCCAGTACGAAGCAGCTTACAAAAGCGCCTTGGAAGGCCTTGAGCTAGCCGAAAAGATGGGCGAGGGGATCCTCACAGTATTCGTATCAGCCTATGCAGGCCTTGGAGCCCTTTATGCGAATGAAAGTGATTCTGCCTTAAGACTTCTTCAAAAAGGAGAGGCAGAAGGTAAGAAGCTAGGACACCCCTTAAGCTTAGCCTACGTCCGGCTGGCTCTGGCAGAGACATTACTCCGTTTGGGAAAGATTGAAGAGGCTATGGAGCCGGCTGAAGCAGCACTTCATTTTTGTCAGGAGTTGGACCTGGGGGGCACCCTCCAGTTGGCGCTAGAGGTCAATGCGGAGATCCTGGCCAATCGGGTTCCGAGGGAGGAGACACGGATCGACGAGATGACGGAGCGCGCTGCGACTTTGGTCAAGAGGAGCGATTCGCCCTGGCACAGGATTAATCACCTTATGACACAAACCAGAATAAACCTGAAACGTGGCAGGCTCAAAGTCGCCCAAGAGAGTTTGTCAGAAGTCCGGGCCCTTTATCAGACGATGGGTTTGGAAGAAGGAACCGAAGAGCTAAGATCCCTTGAAAAGACATTGAGACAGTAGACAGCTAAAGGAGGATGGGATGTACGCGGAAAATAATGGTGTGAAGATTTGGTACGAGGTCCACGGGCAAGGCAAACCCACCTTGGTTTTGATTCCCGGGTTTCAAATCGTGCACAGTGAGGTGTTTAAGCGCACTTTCGTGCCGTTTCTATCCCGCCACATGCGGATTGTCACCATTGATCTGCGGGGAAGCGGAAAATCAGACAAGCCCGACAAGGGCTATGACCTGGGCACTTGGGTAGAGGATGTCCACGCTGTGGTAAAAGCACTGAGGTTGGATCGTTTCGCTTTGGCCGGCTCTTCCTGTGGCGCCATGAATGTTATTAAGTACCAAGTCACTCATCCTAGTAGGGCCACCCATCTGATCCTACTCAATGGCTTCGCTAGGATGGTTCGAGCAGATGACTACCCTCAGGGGATGCCCAAGGAGGCTTTGGAAACCGGGTTACAATACTGGCGAGAACAGCCTGAGACGATGTTGAAGGGGTTTATTGAGATGCTCTGTTCGGAAAACTATTCCCTACGGGCTAAAGAACTTATCTGGGAATGGGCACACGAGACCTCCCCAAAAATCTGGGAAATGGGCTGGTCGTGTTCGACTTTTTCAAGCGTTGATGAGTACTTGAGAAAAATAGACCTTCCTGTGCTGATTGTCCACGCCCAAGAAGACAGAATTATCCTCCCTAAGGCGTCAGAACATCTCCATCAGAGGATCTCCGGTTCAAAGTTCATAACCATTCCTGCTTCTGGTCACGGCTTCACACGAACCTGGCCCCAGGTAAGCAGGTATATACTTGGCTTTTTGAAACCCGAATCAACGGAGCCTTCCCCCCAGAGGCTGCATAGAGGGCCGCCTCCCAAAATTCTTTGGATCAGCAGCCCCATCGGTTTAGGACACGTGAAACGTGACTTGGCTATTGCCCAGGAAATGCGGGAGAAAATGCCGAACCTGATAATCCACTGGTTATGCGTCAATCCTGCAAGGTCCTTCTTAGAACGTATGAGAGAAAAAATTCATCCCTTAAGCGACGCTTTATGGGATGAAAGCGGTCATTTCGAGAGCCATGGGAATGGCTATTCCCTTGATGCGACCGAGGCATATTGGGAGATGGATAAGATTCTGAACAACAATTTTATGGTCTTTACAGATGCTGTTCGGGAAGATGATTACGATCTGGTGGTGGGCGATGAATCCTGGGAAGTGGATCAATATCTTCACTACAATCCTTCTCTCAAGACCGCACCTTTTGTCTTTATGACAGATTTTGTGGGAGCATCAAACGTGAGTGAGGATAAAACAAAACAGGCTCACGTTTACAATGTCAACGGCACCTGGGTGGAAATGCGGGAAGTCCATCCTGAAGGAAGCGACCTGTCCATTTTTATAGGGGAACCCGAGGACATTCCGGACAGGCCTTTTGGGGAAGATCTGCCTAACATGAGGACATGGGCAAAAGACCACTTCAGGTTCAGTAAATATGTCCTTCCGTTTGACCTCGCCGATTACTCCGATCGGCAAGCCTTAAGAAGGGAACTGGGTTTTTCCCCGAAAGATAAGATCCTCCTCGTGGCGGTGGGGGGGACCTCGGTGGGTAGACCGCTCATAGAAAAATGTGTTGAGGCCCTCCCATTCCTCAGGAAGAAATTTTCGGGAATCCGGACCATCGTCCTGTGCGGGCCACGAATCGATCCCAAATCTTTTGGCCAGTTGGAGGGTGTGGAGTTTCACCCCTTCATCGCTGATGCCATTAAGCTTTATGTGGCCTGCGACCTTGCCGTCATTCAGGGTGGGCTTTCCACCGCCATGGAACTGACTGCCCTGTGTCGCCCGTTTCTCTATTTCCCTCTAAAAGACCACTTCGAACAACAGGAACACGTGGAGTTCCGACTCAAACGATACAATGCGGGGGTTCGTATGGGTTTTGATGATACGAGCCCCGGTGATCTAGCCGAGGCCATAGCGGCCCATATAGGCACATCTGTAAAATATAGTCCTGTAAATACGGATGGTGCGAAAAATGCGGCCTCCATGATTATAGAGTTACTTCAAAAAGGGGGGGCATGATGAGAGTGATGGCAGTGATGGCCCATCCGGACGATGCCGAGATCTGGTCTGGTGGGACGCTAATACTCCATGCTGAAAAAGGAGACGCAGTTCGGATCTGCTCCCTCAGCTATACTGGGGAATCGACCAGAGGCCGGGAGGCTTGCGAAGGAGCAAAGCGGATGGGCTGTGAAGTGGAATTCTTGGGTTTAGAGGACACGGCAATTAGAGATACCGATGAGGTTACGAACCAACTCAGGAGATCTATATATTCATTTCGTCCTGACACTATTATCACCCATTGGTACGATGATATGCATCCGGATCATGAGGCCGCCTTACGTATTCTTCGCAGGGCTCTTCTAGGTGAATATTTGGCTAATTCTATAGAGGATTTAAAAGACTTTCCACGAATCTTCTGTTGCGACACTTACAACTCCCTTGGATTGCGCGGACCATTCAAGCCAAACAGATTCGTGGATATCACGCACATTTGGGAAAAGAAGATATCAGCAATCAATGCTCACGAAAGCCAGCCACTCTCGCTTTACTTGAATATGATTGAGAGACAATGCCTTGCCCATGGCAAAGCAGCAGGGACAAAAAGGGCCGAAGGATTTCTCTACCTTCCGATATTTGGCCGTCCTGATGATGGTGAGCCACTAGGTGGTCGAGAATAGATCTATTTTTGTGGGGGATTTCAAAAATGAAATGCCCAAAATGCCAGTTTGAGAACCCAGAGGATGCTAAGTTTTGCGTCGAATGTGGGGGTATATTAGAATTAACATGCCCAAACTGTGGTTTCAATAATTCACCAAGTTTTAAATTTTGTGCTGAGTGTGGCCACAACCTAAACCTTCCGTCTGAGCCAATCCTTAGAGAACTCTCCTTTGATGAAAAATTGGACAAAATCCAACGGTACCTCCCTAAGGGCCTTACAGAGAAGATCCTTGCCCAAAGGGATAGAATTGAGGGTGAACGTAAGCAGGTCACGGTGATGTTCTGCGACATGGAGGGGTTTACACATCTCACTGAAAGACTCGGCCCTGAAGAAGCATACAGCATCATGGATCAGGTCTATGAGATCCTCATTCACAAGGTGCATGATTATGAAGGCACAGTCAATGAGATGACCGGAGATGGAATAATGGCCCTTTTCGGAGCCCCTATCGCGTTGGAAGACGCCCCCCAACGGGCGATCCGGTCCGCCTATTCCATCCACCAGGATATGGCCCGTTTCAACGACAAAATAAAACAAGAAAGAGAAGACATACCGCCTCTCAAAATGCGGATCGGCATACACACCGGCCCAGTGGTCGTTGGCACCCTGGGCAACAATCTCAGAGTCGAGTTTAAAGCTGTGGGGGACACGGTGAACCTAGCCTCAAGAATGGAAGGGCTGGCAGAGCCAGGGGTTACATATGTGACCGAGGAGACCTTTAGGCTCACCGAGGGGCTCTTTCGGTTTGAGGCCTTAGGAGCAAAAGAGGTTAAAGGAAAGAAAGAGCCAATAAATGTCTACCAGGTTATTGCCCCCAGCACTAGAAGGACTAGATTTGATGTCAGCGCTGAGCGTGGTTTGACACCACTTGTGGGGAGAGAACGAGAACTTGAGCTTCTCTTGGATGGTTTTGAGAAGGCAAAAGCAGGTCGTGGTCAGGCGTTCTCCATTGTATCAGATGCCGGGTTAGGCAAATCCAGGCTTTTATATGAATTTAGAAAAGCTGTAAGCAATGAGAATGCAATCTTTTTAGAAGGTAAATGTCTCTCTTACAGTAGAGGAGTTTCCTATCATCCTGTCATCGACATTTTGAAGTCAAACTTCGATGTTTACGAGGGCGATGGTGATTTGGAGATTACGGAGAAGCTCAAAAGAGGCTTAAAAATATTGGGAGCTGATGAGAAGACTACTCTTCCTTATCTTTTGGAGCTTCTATCAGTAAGAGACAGTGGTATAGACAAGATCATGATGAGCCCTGAGGGGAAAAAAGACCGAATTGTCGAAGCATTGAAACGAATCGTCCTCAAGGGATCGGAAATACGGCCTTTAATAATGGCTATCGAGGACCTTCACTGGATCGA
>JBDRPB010000260.1:0-2727 GCA_043809485.1 Pseudomonadota bacterium
AGTCGACAGCGCCGACCCGGTGATGTACGCACGGGCGACCACAATCACCTATCTCACGATCGCATACTGCCAGTTCTCCAATATCCTCTCGCGCCGGTACGAATACACGTCCCTTTTCAGCAGGACCTTCTGGACGAACCCCATCCTCCTCGTATCTGTACTGGGAGCGATCGGGCTGACTTTTCTCGTCGTGTACACGCCCTACATAAGCGACTTCCTCCGCTTCGCCGCGCTGTCGCTCACCGACTGGCTCTATGTGCTGGGAGCGGCAGGAACCTACTTACTTGTTTTCGAGGCACTTAAAATCTTTAAGCGATCAAGGAGCAGGAGATAATGGGAATTTTTATAAGATGGTTGATACTGACTGCAGCCATTGTGGCAGCTTCATATCTGATAGATGGAATCAGGATAAGCGGGTTTTTCAGTGCCTTTTGCGCAGCAGCAGTCCTGGGGATACTGAATGCTTTATTTCGCCCTATTCTGTTCATCCTGACTCTGCCTATTAATATAATGACCCTTGGTCTTTTTACTTTCGTCATAAACGCACTGCTGTTGAAGATGGCCTCAGGCGTCATTCCAGGATTTGATGTACATGGTTTCTGGTCAGCGGTTTTTGCCGCTCTAATTATCAGTGGTGTTAACTGGATCTTAAGTTCCTTTATTAATGAACATGGGAGGATAGAGAGGGTGGAGAAGGGGGAAATGGAAGAGGAAGACTATATTGATCTGGAAAAGCATGATGATGATAAGTGGGAGTAAACTGATTAAAAGGAGATTTAGAGGAAGAAATAAGGTGCGTAGCAGGATTTACAGGAAAATTTATAGAAATTGACCAGGATGTTAAGAAAAAGATCGAGGGATACCTGCTGAATATATCAAAAAATGGTATGTATGTTGAGAAGAATCAAGCGGTTGTTATGTGGTGGCAGCCAGAAAAGTAAGGGGAAATCATAAATCAAAAGCAAGGGCATTCCAGGGAATGGCCAGAATTTTTTCCTGCTTAAGGACAGTGCTTTTCCCCACCTGCCTGGCGCCGGTGAGAATTATTACCGGATGTTCCTTGGCAGCTTGAGACAGCCTAAGTGCCAACCAGCGACTTTTGTATAATGATTCTGACCTTGAATGATTATTTTCCACGGTCTGGAAAGGCATTCTACTTATTATTTAGGAAAGCCAACTTCCTTGTTATATTATCCTGAATCCAGTGGCTATCCCACCACTCTATGGGATTAACGGACATACCGCTCACCATGATACCAAAATGAAGATGATCTCCACCGGCAAGGCCGGTCTGGCCGGTCAACCCTATGGCCTCCTCTTTCATCACCTCTTGATTTATGTCAACGCCTATTTTGCTAAGATGGGAGTAAACAGAGGCAAGGCCCTGGCCATGGTCTAAAACAACTGTAAGGCCATATATCCCGAGACGATCGGCAAAAATTACACGGCCATTGTTGGCAGCCTGGGCTTCTGAGTTTGCCAGCGAAGCCAGGTCCACACCCAGGTGCACCTGTTCATCAACCTTTTTCCCTTCATAATAGTATAAACGCCTATCAGCAAATCCCGCCATGGTGGCGGCGTTTTTGAGTCTACCCCAGGTCCCGTCCCAGAGCTTCTCAGGGTTTGTTTTTGTCCTCAGATTGTAAAGGACAGAACCATTATCTTTCCTCAAGTCCCGATTAATCATTAGAAATTTTTTGATATCAGTGTCTGTCGGGTTAGGAGTGTAAAAAGAAAAATAAGGAAGAATACGCTTCAAGAATTGATCGGTAATATTAAGCTGCTCTGTCCGAAAGCGCTTTCTACGTATCTTGCAGTAAAAGCTGGCAGTTGACTGGTTCCCTGCCTTATCTTTTGCCCACAAGTTGACTTCGGGGTTTGCCTTTATATTATAGGGAATAGCAAAATAGCAGACATGATACCCTTCTTCAGAGCCTTTTACCTGAAAACCCGGGAAAAGGAAATCATTGACAAATAACCCGCTCTCAATCGAGTCCGAAGAGGCCTGATACACTATAAAGCCGGTCCCGCCGACGTTGACATAGTGCATTCGGCTTATGGCTCGAATAGCTGGTGGAATCGTATCCACCGTCATTTTGTGCTCAACTAAAGACTGGTTTCCATCCCCTCCCCTTCTCCGAGAATAATCCCAGACACTGATCTGCAGGTCCACCCGGCCCTGAGCCAAATTGAGTTTCGCGGGATCTATTGAAAATTCTGTATCAAATTGATGGATACCTTCACTGTTGAAGAGGCCTTTAAATGGAAATTTTTTCTCAAATACAAGTATCTTCCGCCCTTCCTGGTTCACGGAAACCTCGACAACCTTAAGGCCCCTTTTCATATCGCTGGCGGTGAGCGAAAATTGCTCGCTTCCTGAAAGAAACTCAGGTAAAGGCTCAACCGTCACCTGGGGTTTTTCCCCTTCAAAGATACACCACAAAAACCAGGCAAGAACTCCAATGATCAATACAATCGATACAATCGTTATAAATAATCCTATATTTCTTCTTTTTTTCATACGTTATACAACTCTCAAAAGGTTGTTTTGCCAGTGACGTTTTACTGCTTAAATAAAAACGCCTTGCCCAACATAAGCCTAACCCGGCGAAGCCGGAACCAAATTGAATATTGACGATTGAATATTGACGATTTGTGGTATCGCTTCGCTCTGTCTTTTCTATTAAAATCGATAGAATTCCTTAAATATTCAATCTGGCTATGGCA
>JBDRPB010000261.1:0-2990 GCA_043809485.1 Pseudomonadota bacterium
TGGTTAGGAGGGATGATGGCCACTAAAAGCGAATACAAGGAGATCATAATTACGGGATTCGGAGGCCAGGGGATTATCCTGTCCGGGAATATCCTTGGCAAAGCTGCAACCCTTTTCGAGAACAAAAATGCTACCCTCATACAGTCTTACGGCCCTGAGGCCCGTGGTGGCGCTTGCGCTGCACAGGTAGTGATCTCCACGGATACCATCGAGTATCCTTATGTGGAGGATCCCCATGTTTTGGTGTGTATGTCCCAGGAGGGATTCGATATAAATGTCCCGAAGTTGATCGAAGGGGGCGATCTTTTTACGGACTCGGGCCTTGTTAAAATCGATCCGAAGAGTACTCCGAAGGATGTAAAAATCTATTCCATACCAGCCACGGGTTTCGCCGAGGAGATGGGGGTAAAGATGATGGCAAACATCATTATGTTGAGTTTCGTGATCGCCATTACACAATTGGTCTCTCGCAATGCACTCAAAAAGGCGGTCGCCTCCTCAGTGCCAAAGGGAACCGAAGAGAAGAACCTGTCCGGTATGGAAAAAGGCTATCAATACGGATTGGATTTGATAGCAAGTGGGAAATAGCCTGGTATGACTTCCAACAACGGCATCCTGATCATCGGAGCTACGCCCCAGGGACTCCAGGCAGCCCTGACCCTGGCCCGCCTGGGTAGAAAAGTTACCCTAATCGACAGGAACATAGAAATCGCCAGCCCACCCAGAGGTTGGGGCGACAAGGGCAAACGCTGGAATCATTATCTCCGCACTCAGATCTCCTATCACCCTCTTATAGAGCTGTTCACGGAAATGGAAGCAGGCAGCATTAAGGAGAACAGAAAAGGAGTCGAGGTAGAGCTGTCCCAAATGCCCCGGTGGGTTCTCCCTGATTTGTGCGTGGACTGTCAGAAATGTCTTTCCTCATGTCCCGTTGACCTTTCAAACGGGCGCAAACCCATATTCGAGTTGATAACCCCCACTACTATTGCCATTGATAAGCGGGAGAAGGCCCCCTGTAGATTGGCCTGTCCCATTGACATGAATCCGCAGGGTTATGTGGCGCTGATTGGACAAGGAAGATTTGATGAGGCATACGAACTCATCCTGGACAAAAATCCTCTCCCCGGGGTATGCGGCCGGGTATGCCATCATCCCTGTGAAACTGCGTGTCGACGTCAGGAGACCGACGATCCTGTTGCCATATGTGCTTTAAAGCGGTTTGCCACAGATGAAGCTATAAAGAAGGGTAAGAAACTTAAAAATGCAGGCGTCCCCAGCCCCAAAGGGCCTCGAATCGCCATCATCGGATCCGGTCCCGCCGGACTGACAGCGGCACACGATCTGGCCAAGGCCGGATTTCGAACTACCCTCATAGAGGCTGAAGACAAGCCAGGGGGTCTCCTGTGGCATGGCATTGCACCTTATCGCCTCCCCAGGGAGATCGTCGAAGAGGAAATAGGGCAGATACTTGCCCTGGGGGTTGACTTGAGGCTTAATTCCCCTGTCAGGGCCTGGGAGGATATCGAAAGACTGAAAGCCGAAGGTTTTCGCGCCATTCTTTTGGCCACGGGTGCTTCAAGAGATCTCCGGATGAATATCAAAGGGGAAGATCTTGAGAAGATCTATGGTTGTGTGTCCTTTCTCAAAGGATTGTGGAGAGGGAAAACCCCTGAATCGATGGGGAGGGTTACGGTTATCGGTGGGGGTAATGCAGCGGTTGAAGCAGCTCGGGCAAGTATCCGGTCAGGTGCTGCTTCTGTCACCCTAATTTATCGACGTACCAGAAAAGAGATGCCGGCAGATCCCCATGAGGTGGAGCAGGCCCTAGAAGAAGGAGTGAAGCTAAGGTGTCTCGCCGTGCCTGTGGAATTTGAGGGGAAAGGCAATAGATTGGCCCGAATCAAGTGTATCAAGATGAAATTGGAGGGCATGGATGCTTCCGGCCGGCCAAAACCGGTTCCGATCGATGAATCCGAGTTTCACATAAATGCGGACACTGCCATTATCAGCATTGGTCAGGAGCCTGATTTTTCTTATGGCATGGCTGGAGATATAAAACTTAAACGACGGGGGACCATAGAGGTCGCGACAAACGGAGAAACCAACATTGCCGGTATTTATGCCTCAGGGGATGCGACTTCTGGACCATCGACAGTGGTCGAGGCCATGGCTTCCGGTCGAAGGGCGGCCCAGAGTATTATTTATGCCCTGAAGTCTGCAGGTAGAAATGCCCCGGATGAAGGGGCTGTGGTGTCCCGTAAAGAATATGATCCTGTCCCAAAAGGGATCCCAAGGCAGAGACGAAGCCCTGCCCCTCATAGAGAGATTTCTGCGCGGGTAAAGGACAACGATGAGGTCATCAGCCCTTTTTCAGTTAAAGAAGCAATGAAAGAGGCTTCCAGGTGCCTTCAATGCGGGGTATGCAGCGAGTGCCTCCGATGCGAAATATCGTGTGATCTGGGGGCCATCAGGCATGACAGAATCTCAACACGCTGGTCTTTCAATTTTGACCAGATAATTGTGTCCGACCACACTCAGACCCTTCCTGAAGTTGATCCTTCCCGTGTGATCCGGATTGAGAATTATGGGAAAACAGGTTCCTGGGCAAAGGCAATTATAGCGGGGCGTACTGCCGCGATGAAGGCCTTAAGTAATACTTCTCCTGCCAGAGTACAACCCATCTTTAGAAGGGACCTTGGTGATGGAGATCTAAGGGTCGGCATTTTCCTTTGCTCTTGCAATGAAACATTGAATGAGAATGGCTTGCTGGACGAGATGATAGCCCCTCTGAAGAGTTTTCTGGGTGTTGCTCATGCAGAGGTTTTGATTTCTGCCTGCCACCCGGAGAAAGGCCTCAGGATAGAAGAAGTTATCCGCGAAAAGGGATTGAACGGAGCCCTCATCGCTTCATGCGTTTGCTGTAATCTGGATTTTGCCTGCGAATCCTGCACTGACCAGCGTATCAGGTTGAAAAACAGGCTATTCAGGCA
>JBDRPB010000262.1:0-4293 GCA_043809485.1 Pseudomonadota bacterium
AAGGTCTGGAGCACGGTTTTATCGGAGTAAGGTCCAGCCAGAAGACCTGTGTTTACGTCAATCTTTGCAAAAACAACTCCGTCGGGAACTGGAAAATCAACCACCGGTGTGCCTTTCAGGACATGAGACATATAATACAGCCACAAAGGACTTGAAGCCCTTGATCCTGTTTCACCTTTACCCATGGTCTTCTGATCATCATATCCTACCCAAACCCCTGTCACCAGTTCTGGCGTATACCCTATAAACCAGGCATCTCTCAGATTATTGGTTGTTCCTGTCTTTCCGGCGGCCGGCCTTTTAAGCGCCTTTATTCTCCAGCCTGTCCCTTCCTGGACAACGGCCTTCAGGAGGTCAGTCATCACATATGCGGTCTCCTTTGAGATAACTTCAACGGCTTCAGGCTGGTTCTCTTCAATTACCTGTCCGCTCCGGTCCACAATTCGTTTAATAAAGATGGGTTTCACCAGCAGACCTCCATTGGCGAACACCGAATAAGCCCTGGTAAGTTCCATCAATGAAGTGCCTGATGAACCAAGGGCCAGGGAGAGATCAGGGCTCAATGGGGATTCGATCCCCATTCTCTTCGCATAGTCAATGGCGTATTCGACACCGATTTTTCTCAATATCTTGACAGTAATGACATTTCTGGACTTGGCAAGTGCTGTCCTGAATAATGTGGGTCCGAAGAATTTTTCCTTGTAGTTCTTTGGTTTCCAGGCTTCCTCGTCACGAGTCTGGTCGGATATATAAGGGGCATCAATAATAACCTCACCGGGGTTCATGCCCCAATCAAGGGCCGCAGCATAAATGAGTGGCTTAAAGGCAGATCCGGGCTGGCGTCTGGATTGGGTTGCCCTGTCAAACTGGCTGACACTAAAATCCCTTCCTCCGACCATTGCCTTTACCTCACCCGTCCCTGGTGTCATGCTGAAAATGGCCCCCTGGGCCTCTGGTATTTGCTCTAATGAAACCTCCCAGGCAAGACCCGGTCTCTCGTCCGTTGCAGTGGCGGCAGAGGGCTCACTAATCTCCCTCAACATACGAACCAGGATAACATCTCCCTGTTTCAGTACCTGAGAGGGCTTCTTTACATCTGTTGCGTAATAGGCAACCTCCGGGTCAGGTTTTCTGGCCCATTTCATGTTAGCCAGTGGCAGTAGGGTCAGATGTTCGCCGATTCGAACCAAAACCTCATTTCTCTCATCGCTTACCTCTTCCACGAGGCCCTGGACAACTGAACCCACTTCAGGTGGTGATGACGTAAATTCTTCTATTTTCTCTTTCTTAAAAACAAGGGCTTCATCAGGTGTCAAATGTCTCACAGGGCCCCTGAACCCTTCCCTTTTATCCATCTCAAGCAGGCCCTTTTCTACGGCTTCCCTTGCTGCCCGATGCATATTCAGATTCAGAGTTGTATAGACTTTAAGCCCCCCTCCGTACAACAGCTCCCGTCCGTATTTCGCTAATAGATATCGGCGTACATGCTCGCTAAAATATGGTGCCTTTGCAAAAGTATTTTCAATGGTGGTTTGTATGTTAAGAGGGGTTTCCAATGCATCAATTAACTGTTCGCGCGTTATGTAACTTTCTGCATACATGCGCTCAAGCACATACTTCTGCCTAACCCTGGCGCGATCAAAGTGCAGCACAGGCGAGTATCGGGTAGGTGCCTGGGGGAGCCCTGCCAGAATAGCAGCTTCGGCAAGAACCAAATCTTTCCCGGGTTTGTTGAAGTAGGTGCGCGCAGCCGCTTCTACGCCATAAGCCCCTTGTCCCAAATAAATCTGGTTCAGATAAAGAAAAAGAATCCTTTTTTTTGAGAAATTCTTTTCTATCTGCATTGAAAGAAGGGCTTCTCTTGCTTTTCTGCGGTATGTTCTTTCCGTGTTTTTGAGCAACAAGGACCTTGTTACCTGTTGAGTAATGGTGCTTCCGCCCTGCTCTATTTTCCCTGCAGCCAAATTCTTGTAAAAGGCCCGTATGATTCCCAGGATGTCAACTCCTTCGTGTACAAAAAATCGTGCATCCTCTGCAGCCACAAATGCCTGGATCAGATACGGAGGCAGTTCGTCAAGGGGAACAACAATCCGGTTTTCTTCCCAGAACCTCCCGATCACCTCCCCGTCGTCACTGAAGACCTCCGTGATGATAGAGGGTCTGTATTCTTTGAGTGAGCCTATATAAGGCAGATTGCTGGACCACATATACCAGAAATAGGCGCCAATACATGCGCCAGCGAAAAGGATCACCAAGAAAAAACCAAATGTGAATTTTAAAAATCGCTTCACCGCAAACTTCTCCGAATCCGAGAATTAGCCACAAAAAATATTAGACAGGATAATACCGCTAATGGGCGGGAATATTAATTCAGTAAATCAATAACAATGTATTAAACAATCGTGTAAATTCATGCCTGCCCCGCGCGTGGCGGGGTCTATCCTGTCAAAATTACCTCCGATCAAGGGTCCTGTATTGTATAGCTTCTGCCAAATGTAAGGCCTTAATATTGGGACTGTCTTCCAGGTCAGCAATAGTCCTGCCAATTTTCAATATCCGGGCATGTGCTCTGGCACTTAAACCGAATTTTTCCATTGCCTTTTCCAGTAATGCTCCGGATTCTCCGTCTATTTTGCAAAACTGTTTGATCTTACGGCTATTCATACCGGCGTTGGCATAGATTTCAGCCTCTTTGAATCTCCTGTTCTGTATGTCCCTGGCTTTCAAGACTCGTGCCAAAATTTCAGCCGACGAACCATTATCGGTAGTAGCAGAAAGATCTTTATAGGGAACTGATGGCACTTCCAGATGAAGGTCTATCCGATCCATCAGGGGGCCGGATATTTTCGCGCGATAGCGTCGGATCTGGAGAAAAGAGCAAGTACATTCTCGCTTGGAATCACCAAAAAAACCACACGGGCACGGGTTCATGGCTGCTACCAGCATAAAATTCGCCGGATATGTAACCGTCGAGTTTGCCCGGGAAATGGTCACGCTTCCGTCTTCCATGGGCTGTCTCAGGACTTCAAGGACGTTTTTTTTAAACTCCGGTAATTCATCCAGGAAGAGGACACCGTTATGAGCCAGGCTCACCTCTCCGGGTTTGGGGTTCTGTCCGCCTCCGATAAGACCGGCATCAGAAATGGTATGGTGAGGGGACCGGAAGGGGCGCATTGTAACAAGTCCCATGCCTTTGGGCATTAATCCCATCACACTATAAACCTTGGACGTTTCAAGCGACTCCTCAAAATGAAGATTTGGAAGCACTGTAGATATCCGCTTTGCCAGCATGGTCTTCCCGGAGCCTGGCGGTCCGATCATGATTAAGTTGTGTCCCCCTGCAGCAGAGATCTCTAAGGCCCTTTTTGCGTTCTCCTGGCCGCGAACATCCTTGAAGTCTACTTGAGAATCCGGTACCTGAAAGAGTTTATCGGTATCAACCTTGAAAGGGTCAATATGAGACATGCCTGTCAGCACACCAATAACCTGTGATAATGTATGAACAGGGAAAATATCGATTCCTCTCACGACCCCTGCTTCCGGTGCATTTTCCAGGGGGAGAAATATCCCTTTAAGAGACAATTCCTTCGCAGCAATAGCCATGGGCAAAACACCCTTGACAGGTCTTAGAAGCCCATCAAGGGCCAGCTCGCCAAGGAAAAGATAGCTGGCATAGGAGGATCTGTCCACTAAGCCTGTTGCCGCAAGGATCCCTAAGGCCATGGGGAGATCAAACGCAGAGCCCTCTTTCTTAATATCAGCCGGCGCCAGGTTGACAGTGATCCTGTCGGAGGGGAAATGATATCCGGAGTTTTTAATTGCCGCTTTTACCCTCTCTTTGCTTTCACGAACAGCACCCTCGGGCAAACCCACCGTGGAAAAAAAAGGCAGGCCTTGAGCAATATCGACTTCAACCTCCACGACATAGGCATCGATTCCAATGACAGCGCTGCTAAGAATTTTGGCGAGCATAATAAAACAGCAACTCAAATCTTTCGTTATTTTAGATAAAATTTATCCTTTACATATAACATCTGGATTGTTATAAAGCAAAGTTTATTGTTATCAGGGCCATATTTTAAACGCGAGGTTGTCAGGTTCACGGTTTCCCGTTAAAAGCGGGACTGAAAGCGGGATTTAACCTCACCGCATCGCAAGCGGCATCTTCGAGCGGCGGGGTCGCATTTTTCATATTGCTTGACATAGTTGATGAACCTATGAACGACAGAAGTTGCGCGAAATTTGCTACCTCTCGATATCCCAAAAACGTGCAGTTTTCATCAGTTAACCTTG
>JBDRPB010000263.1:0-4592 GCA_043809485.1 Pseudomonadota bacterium
CCGCGGGATTTTTCCTCCAGCTTCTGGAGCAACAACCTCAAGGGTTTTTAATTCTTCCTGGCAGTTCTTTTGGACGTCAGAAATTATATTCTTGACAAGCATTTGG
The DNA here is from genome assembly GCA_043809485.1 of Pseudomonadota bacterium. GTDB lineage: Bacteria > Desulfobacterota > DSM-4660 > Desulfatiglandales > Desulfatiglandaceae > 4484-190-2. Next base: position 107 of record JBDRPB010000263.1, read on the forward strand.
CAGGTATCCATTAATTCCTGCCAAGAATCGATAAACCCCATTTCGACATCCAGACTGGTGTATTCGGAAAGATGACGGGTGGTTACGCTTGGCTCTGCCCGATATACGTGGGTTACTGTGAACACTCTTTCGAAAGCGCCCAGCATGATTTGCTTGTATAGTTGAGGACTCTGGGCCAAGTAAGCATCGTATTTGTAATAATCCACGTGGAAGATTTCAGCTCCTCCTTCGGCAACGGCCGGAACGATATTGGGAGACTGGAATTCGGTAAAGTCCAAACTCTTTAAAACTTTTCTGAAACTTTCTACAATCTGGGCCTGGATTTTGAATATAGCTTTGATTTTCTGGTTTCTCAGAGTCAAAGGCCTGTAATCCAAGAGCTTGGGAAGCGAGAGGTTTAAATCCCTCAGTTCGAAAGGCAGGATGGCCGATTTGGAAAGCACATCTATCTTTTCTGCCCTGATCTCTATTTCCCCTGTTTTTATTTTTGGGTTCACCATCTTTTCGGGCCTTCTCTTAACTTCTCCCTCAATTTCCAAAACGCACTCTTCTTTAACCTCTTTCACCAAATTAGGATCGGCAACTACTTGTAGAGAACCGGAGCGATCTCTCAAGTCCAAAAAAACTATCCCGCCATGGTCTCTTCGGGTGTTTGCCCAACCTGCCACCTTAACTTTTTTCCCGATATTTTTTGCTGTTTCTGAAGTTAAAATCCTCTTCATATAGCGAGCTTTTATTTATAAAAGCGGTGATCGAAATGAAACTTTAGTTTCATTAAGTGTTATTTTATTGGTAACTCAATAAAGAAAGCTGATCCTTTTCCTCTTCCCTGGCTTTCCGCCCAGAGCTTGCCCTTATGCATTTCGACAAACTTCTTGGCAATATAGAGGCCGATTCCGGTCCCTTCGGTATGGAGCCGGGAGCTGGTTTTTGACCTGGAAAACATTTGAAAAAGGTTTTTGATTTCTTCTTCCGTCATTCCCATACCGGTATCGGAAATTTTAATTTGGGGCCTGGAATCCACTCTTTTCAATCCTATAGTGATTCCTCCTGTCTTGGTATATTTTATCGCATTGTCAACTATATTTAAAATGACCTGTCTCAGCTTTTCTTTGTCAGCTATAATTTTCGGCAGGGACTCCGAAGACTTCATTGTTTTAATGTATAATCCTTTTTTTTGGACATTAATCTTTAATTCCTCAACAACGCCGGAAATCAATTCTTCCAGAGAGATGGATTCCGGCTGGAATTCAATTTTTCCCGCTTCCAGCCTCGACAGGTCCAAAAGATCGTTGACTAGCTTTATCAGCCTTTCATTGCTCTGGTAAACGTTCTCCATCGGTTTCCTGGCTTCTTGGTCAATTTTTCCGTAAGTTCCTTCCAGGATCATTGAAATGTAGCCCTTGATGGCGGCCAGAGGAGTTCTTAACTGGTGGGAAGCAATGGAAATGAATTCCGACTTCGTCTTGCTTAATTTATCTACTTCTCTATAAAGGTGCTGGAGCTCAGTCCGACGCTTGATCTCTAGGAGGACGCTGCGAATTAAAAGATAACCGGAAAGAAGAAAAATGAAAAACAGAATACTTTTCCATAGATACTCAAACAGAGTCTGAGAGATGAAAATCTGGACAAAGAGCAGGAGGGCGATGGCTACGACCAATATCTCGGTAAAGATAACTTTGACATCAAGGAGATGATGTTTTAGAACAGCGTAAGTTGTAAATCCCACGAAGAAAAATATGCCGTAGTTCCCCACTCTGAAGACATCAACAGAAACTATATCCTGGAAGAACAGGTTTATCACCAAGGCAATAACAGCGGATATGGAAAAGCCCAACATTACATAAAGGGTCTGAACCTTTTCTATGCCCTTCAGCTTTCTGTATTTTAAAACAAGGTCGACACAACCCGTTCCAATATAGGCAAAGAGGCCGAATGCATAAAGAGGGAAAAGCATTCCGGTTTCGAAGGAGATGATGTGATTCTCAAAGCTCACATTGTAAATTATCAGACTGGAGAAGGAGAGAATGGAGAAAACAAAAGTCGGAACGAAAGCTAATACCTGCTGAAGTTTGGATCTCAGTCGAATTAAATGGTTTCCCTGGAAATTTATCGCAAAGAGAAAGAAAAAATATGCCAGAATTGAAGCTGAGGCAAAATCTATTTTAAGAGCCATGGAGGCTGTTTCATGACTGATGTTCGCGTTCTCCAGGAAATTGCTGACCAGCCAAATAACCACGAAGAAGACAAGGGCAGCGAACATTTGGTTTATTTTTCCTTTACGGTTCTTAAAATAAACTATCCCTCCCAGCCCCAGGCACATGAAGACTATTGTAACGACAGAAACCAAGCTGAACATGTTTTTTGATAATAACACAAGATAGACGGGAAGGAAAACGTTCCTGGTCTGTCCCAGCTTGACTTTTTGAGAAAAAATTATAGAATATACGGAGATAACGACTAGAGTTACCTGAAAGGAGGTGAAAAAGGTGAGCTCTTTACTAACAAAGATAAGGAGAGGCATCGTCGAGAAAATGTCGGATACAAAATTTTCATATACCGAGAGAGTGTTCGACATTGAAAGCGGCGGAGCGGTTTCCCAGTGGGTGCTCTTGCTACCAGGTTCCGGATGTACCTGGGCCAAAGAGAAAGGCGGCTGTTATATGTGCGGTTTCAAATTCAAAATAAAAGAAACCAACAAGGGCAGGCCCGCTTCTCACCGATACCTGATGATGGTTTACCGGTTAGGCCAGGTGATGGTTTCCGACGTTCGGGCAGAGAGATTGACCATCTACAATGGCGGCAGCTTTCTGAACAGCGCAGAGATTCCGAAAAGAACCCAAGAAAGGATATGCCGTCAGGTTGAAAAACATCCTACCATCAAGAAGCTGTTCATCGAGTCCAGACCGGAATTCGTCACCCACAAGAAAATCACGACCCTGAAGTCCCTTCTGGGAGATAAAAAACTGGAAGTGGGAATCGGTTTGGAATGTGCGACTGACGAGATAAGAGAAAGATGTATCCATAAAGGTTTCTCCCGGAAAGACTACAAAAGGGCGGTGGCAATCCTGAAAGAAAAGGAAGCGGAGGTTCTCACCTATGTTTTCCTCAAACCCCTCTACCTTACAGAGCAGGAAGCGATAGAGGAAGCAATTCGAACTATAGAATACGCTTTTCAGGCCGGGTCTGACGAAGTAGCCATTGAGTCTGCCTTCATCCAGAAAGAAACCAAGATGGAGACGCTTTACAGCCGGGGCGAATATAAAGTCCCCTGGCTCTGGAGCATAATTCAAGTGGTGGAAGACACTCATCATCTGGGTCCTGTAAGTATCGGGGGGTTTGAAGACGAGCCGCAACCCATCGAAATTCCTCACAACTGCAGCAAGTGTTCGCATCATATCATGAAGCTCTTTGCAGAATACAAAGAAACTCATGATATCAGACTCTTTGACGATCTGGAGTGCGAATGCAAGTCTGCCTACTACAAATCGGCTTTGGAGGCCGATGAGAAAAGCCTGGAGTAAATTATCTTCAATCATCGAAGTAATTACTCCAGGCTTATTTTATTCTGAAGAGCCAGCTCCAGAATTTCGGGAAGGGTCTTCCGTAGAATGGATTTTCCCAGACAAGGAGAACGCCGTAGTCGCAACTGTCAGGATCTTTTATGTAGTTGGGAATAACTCTGATAATTTCAAGGCCGAATTTCTTATAGAACATCAGTTCTGGGTCGGCTGGCCCGTTCCCCCTCTTGATGCCCACGTACTGTTCGGCACCCATCCTGTCGGCGTATTTGTGATATCTGGGAATTCTGGCGCCCAGCATTCCCCTTTTCAAGCCGTACCTGATAGTCATTCTGCCTATCGTCCGCAAAAGCATACTTGAGGACCCGGCCGCAAAACGAGAGACACTGATGTCGACCCCGTAAAGGGTGTCACCGCTTGGATTATGAGTTTTTTTAATGAATCCTTGATCGGTGATTTTATCCCAGGTTAAGGCCGCGGTCGACTGACGGAAATCTCGGTAATTGACTATTTCCGTAGCCACTACGCCAACAATGGTTCCGTTCATCACGGCAACTAAGGTTCCTTCCGGAAAAGTCTCTATCCTGGAGACAAATTGCACTTCCGTTGCTCGCAGATGTTCGGGCCAGGATTCTTCCTCAACGTCCAGGATACCGGGAATATCTTCCAGCCGTGCCTGTCTTATCTTTATATCAGACATTTTCACCTCCTTCCTTTGTTATTTTGTTGTCAGTAGAACAACTATATCATTTTTTTGAAATTTGTCAAACGCAAAACTCCGCCCAAAATCTGAACGGAGTTTCTACCTTCAAAGTTAGACTTACATTGCTGGAGTTTCTGGCGGGGGGGGTGGGGTTGATGGTCCTTGCGGAGCCTTTGGCGCTGTGGGGCCGCCTGTCTTTTTCCCGGCCATCAAATACCAAACTACTCCAATCACCACAACAGCAATAATTATCCAGAGCAAG
>JBDRPB010000264.1:0-2992 GCA_043809485.1 Pseudomonadota bacterium
TCGTTACTCATGGCCTTTGATAAAAATCCCATAAGCCCTTCTTCAAGGTCCCTTTTGGCCAAGGGCTGGGCCAGTTCTATGGCTCGCGCGGCATACTTAAGAACCTGGGCAGTCTCTAATCCGGAAATGTCATCGAAGAACCAGCCGCAACTTGTAAACATGTAGAGTGACATTCGCTGGGATTCCATAAGCTGCAAGGTTTCCACCTTTTCGGCCGCTCCCAGCCCGTGCGCGGCATGGCGTTTCAGAAAACGTTCGCGTTCCCGGTCCGAGGGATTGGAAAAGACCGTTACATAATCGTCACGCGCTTCCCAGGGATCCTTCAAAAGTCTTCCGCCCTGTTCTTCAAAGATCGTCCTTAGCTCATTATTCAGCCAGTCAAATCCCTCACGCAAGGGAGCACGCCAGGCCTGATTCCATCCCGGCGTGTGACCATCGCTGCATCCGCAGTCTGCGCGCCACCTCTCAACCCCGTGCGCACAGCTCCAGGAGCTATTCTCAAGAATTTTAACCTCATTTTGCGGGGGAAAGCGTTCAAGATACAACGCGTAGTTCGTGAGCTTGATATGGTCGGCCTGTTCCAGGTGGTCGAAAATCCAGGATAAAGCCAGGTCACCGAACTTGAAGTGATGCCCGTAAGACTCCCCGTCCGTGGCAATGTTGACCAGCCGTGGTCCATCTTTATGCTCTCCAAATGCCTGTTCGATGCGTGAAAGGAAGTTTTTCCCAGATGCAAGGATCTTTTCATATGCGACGGCGCGAGAGAGTGGCCCGTCGTAGAAAAAGATGTCTATAAAACGCTGGGATCCCTTGTCCAACCAGACCCGGTAAGGGAAGGTCGGATCGATCTGGCCTCCTGAGACATCCTGCCAGTCATTTTCCCCTGAATTTCCGGATAGGGGACGAGCCGACTGGGCCTGAGTCGGGGATAGAATGGTAAATTTTATTCCCTCCTGTGCCATCATGTCCAGGGTCTCCATATCAACCGCGGTCTCGGCCAGCCACATCCCTTCGGCCTGCCGGCCAAACCGCTGCTCGAAATCGGCCAAACCCCATCGAATTTGTGTCAGTTTGTCCCTGCGGCGTGCAAGGGGCATAATGATGTGGTTATAGACCTGAGCCAGGGCATTGCCGTGACCCTGGTAGCGGCCTCGACTGGCCAGGTCCGCAAATAGAATCTGGTCATAGATCCAGGGATGGACCCTTTCCAGCCAGGAGAGCAGGGTAGGGCCAAAGTTGAAACTCATGTGCTCATAGTTGTTGAGCAGTTTCTTAATACGTCCCTCCTGGTTGTGCAGGCGAGCGCGAGTATTGGGGCGATAGCATTCCCGCGTGATGCGTTCATTCCAATCGTGGTAAGGCTGGGCCGAAGCCTGGTATTCAACGAATTCCAGCCAGGGATTCTCACGAGGCGGTTGATAGAAGTGGCCGTGGATACAAAGATATTTGTCGGTCATTGGATTTTGCTGAGCTCCTCTTTGATATGTGGACAATTTATGACAGGGGGGGCTGTGTGTCAAAGGGAAAAGGCCGTTTCAGGAGGAAGTCCTGGAAAACAGGCATAGAATTGCTGGAGATTGCCGGATATACTTGTCAAACTAAAAAATTATCGCTATTCTTCCTATAAAAGCTTATCTTAAAAGCTATATTAAGATCGCGAAGCGATTTTATTGAGGTGAAGCTATATGCAAAAAAAAATAGATCTTTCAGAGATAAAGGTGTGCGTAAAGGGTGGTGGAGACCTTGCTTCGGGTGTGGCCTGGAGGCTTTATCAATGTGGTTTCAGGGTGTTCATGACTGAAATCGATCAACCCATGGCGGTGAGGCGTAAGGTGGCCTTTTGCGAAGCGATATACCATGGCAGCACGGTCGTTGAAGGGGTTGAGGCCTTACTTGTACACAAAACAGACGAGGTTTTTTCGCTTTGGGTTCAGGAAAAAATACCTATTCTTGTAGATCCCAAATGTAAGACATGCAATGTGATAAGGCCTGACGTATTGGTGGATGCGATCCTGGCTAAAAAGAACATAGGGACCTCAATGCATGATGCGCCCCTGGTCATTGCCCTTGGACCCGGCTTTGAGGCAGGACAGGACGCCCATTTTGTAGTTGAAACCAACCGGGGCCATAACCTTGGTCGTTTGTTGGCCTCGGGCTCGGCAGAGGCCGATACGGGTGTGCCTGGCCCTGTCCAGGGAATTACCGCAGATCGGGTCCTCAGGTCACCTGCGGAAGGCGTATGGCAGAACAATATGGAAATCGGTGATTTGGTAAAAAAAGGGGATATGGTCGGATCTGTTGCAGGGTTGCCCGTGAATGCACTCATTGATGGTGTGATAAGAGGTATGATCTACCCTGGGATTATGGTTTCAAAGGGCCTCAAGATCGGTGATATTGACCCAAGGGGCAATAAGGAGAATTGCTTTACTATTTCGGAAAAGGCCCTGGCCATTGCCGGAGGCGTATTGGAAGGAATCCTCAGGGTTTATGGATAATAAAACCCAAAGGCCTTGTCTTGATAAATTAATAATGGAGGATACTCATGAACCAGGAAAAAGAACTTTACGCTACATCGTTTAACCCCTTGATTGTCAAACCCGCCCGCCCCCTTCCAGAGGAAATCGCGGTCATCGGAGCCGGGACGATTGGGCCGGATATTGCCTATTATCTTAAAAGTGCCTTACCAGCTATAAAACTATATCTTGTATATGTAGTGGAAGAACCCCTTAAGAATGCGGAGAAGCGGCTTTCAGGCTATGCGAAAAAGGCAGTGGATAAAAAGAAAATGAAGGAGGATAAGGCAAAAGCAGTCCTCGAAAATATTATTTATACAATGGACTACGGTCAAATAAAAAACTGTGACCTGGTGATCGAGGCCGCAACAGAGAGCATTCCCCTGAAACAGAAAATCTTTGAAAGCGTTGAAAAAACGGTCAGTGAAGATACGATCATTACTTCCAATACAAGTTCAATCCCTGCCGACAGGATCTTT
>JBDRPB010000265.1:0-2709 GCA_043809485.1 Pseudomonadota bacterium
AGGAAGAAGGCAATGTAGCCGCAATGATCGTAGAGCCGGTTGTGGGCACAAACGGGCGGATCGTACCACCGCCGGAATATTTTCCCATATTAAGGAGAATTTGTGATGAAAACGGGGTTTTACTTATAGCGGATGAAGTTAGTGCCGCGTGCAGGGTTTATTATCTCAACGAATTTATCTGTTGAAGTATCAATCCACTCCCCGTTAATGAAATTCTGCAATCTTTTTACTGCCATTATCGATCCTCCTTTATTTCGTTTTATCTCATGTTCGCTCGTGCCACTCTTCAACGAGGGCTTCCATGGCGAGATTTTCCTATCCATTTTAAAATGAAATGGAAGATATCACCTGCCTATCCGGGTGTCAACTCAAACGGCAGTTGGAAGCGACTTTCCGATTGACATTATTTGCCATTCTGCCTATAAAATCCATGATTAAGAATAATCAATATGGGGTCTTTTTCCTTTAGAAACCTAACAATTCATATTTTCTCCTTTTCTTTTGATGAGGAAAGGGGATGTGCAAAAAGAAAGAAGGTGGATTATGGATTTTACCCTTTCCATGGAGCAGGAGATCCTGCGGAGCTCGGTCCGTGATTTTGCGGAAAAGGAGATTAAACCGGTCGCCAGAGATCTGGATGAAAAAGAGGAGTTTTCCTATGACACCATGCGAAAGATGGGAGAACTGGGTCTTTTCGGCATGTTTGTCTCTGAGAAGTACGGCGGTCAGGGCATGGATTACGTGTCATATATCATTGCAACAGAGGAGATCGCCAGGGTGGACGGTTCTCACGCGGCAACTGTGGCAGCAGGTAATTCTCTGGGAATCGGGCCTCTCTATTATTTTGGAAATGAGGAACAGAAACAGAGGTACCTTCCGAAGCTTTGCACCGGTGAGGCCCTTTGGGGCTTTGGCTTAACCGAACCCAATGCCGGCTCGGATGCCGGCAATTCCAAGACTACCGCAGTCCTGGAGGGCGACCAGTGGGTGATTAACGGCAGCAAGATATTTATTACAAATGCATCAACTAAAATTACATCGGGGATAACATCTCTTTGCCGCACAGGTACGCGAGACGATAGCAGACCTGAACTTTCATGCATCCTTATTGAACAGGATACCCCGGGGTATGAGGCCAGGGAAATGCACGGAAAGATGATGTGGCGGGGTTCCAACACAAGTGAGCTCTATTTTGACGATTGCCGGGTCCCCAGGGAAAACCAGTTGGGGGCACGGGGAAATGGTTTTCATCAGATGCTGGAAACCCTGGATGGAGGACGCCTGTCCATTGGCGCCATGGGCCTGGGAGGAGCCCAGGGCTGTTTTGATCTCGCCCTTAAGTACAGCAATGAGCGTGTGCAGTTCGGTAAACCAATATCCAATTTTCAGGTAAACGCCTTTAAACTGGCGGACATGGCCCTTGAGGTCGAGTGTGCCCGCCTAATTCTTTACAAGGCCTGCTGGTTGCGGGATAATAAAAAATCATTTTCCAAGGAAGCGGCCATGGCCAAACTCTATTGCTCAGAAGTTATGTATAGATGTGCAAACCACGCTGTCCAGCTCCACGGTGGCTACGGGCTCATGAAAGAGTACGACATTGAAAGGTTTTACAGAGATCAGAAGCTTCTGGATATTGGGGAAGGGACCTCGGAGGTGCAACGCATAGTTATTTCAAGGCTCATAGGAGCCTTGTAGAATTCTTTCATAAGCCTCCTTTGCTTCCCTCTCCAGATCATCGGCGCGGTGTTTGTAACGCGGTGAGAAGTGGAACAACTGTAAAGACTTCACTCCTGCTTTTCCTGCCAGTTCCCCTGCTTCCCTTGCTGTGAGATGATATTTTTTAAGCGCCATGTCTTTTTCACTATCCAGAAAAGCCGCTTCTATAAAAAGATGATTAGCCTCTTTTGAAAGCTCAATGATTTTTCTTGAATTTTCAGTACTTGCTGCCACGTCTGTTATATATACTATTTTTTGGCCAGGTGAAATCCTGGCGATCTTTTCCGCCAATTCACCCAGCACGAATCTCTTTTCCCGTGTAGCCTTTCCCTTCTCCTCCCATGAAACCACAAAATCACTGTGCGGATTTTCTTCTTGGTAGATTGCCGCCTTGAACCGATTTAGCCAGGCACCCACTGGAAGCCCCAGCTCCTTGAGTCCTTCCTTGATAATGTTCACATAGAAGTTTTCAGTGAGGGCAAGGCCGAGACAGGGTATTCGATGATCAAGCAGGGCGCCATGAACTGAAAAGGAAGGTTCTTCCAGGAGGTTGCCGGAAAAAAACCTTGATGAAGGCGCCTTTTTCGGCTTAAATCGATCCTGGCAAATATATGTTTTTGTATAAATCTTATCCTGGTGAACCTCGTTGACTTTAAGCACAAAATCATTTTCATATTCACTGACCAGGTTCCAGGTGTACCCAGCTAATTTGCCTTCCACATGCTGGAAAAAATCCGGTGGACCAAAGAGATGCAGGGTTTTGTCCCTGCCGAGGAGGGTCCTCAGAAGGGTATCAAAACCGATGAAATGGTCCATGTGCGTATGGGTGACAAAGACGTGGGATACCTTCAGGAGATCCTTAGATGATAATGAGCACAAGTCCCCGAGATCAAACATCAGCGCCCTTTTTTCAAAGAGAAAGGGGATGAATAGCCCTGGATCTGAAAAGGGGTCGTTGATCAGTCTGGGATGAAAGGAGGGCCTCATCTGAAT
>JBDRPB010000266.1:0-3736 GCA_043809485.1 Pseudomonadota bacterium
GATCCGGATCGTAGACACCAAAATTCTGTTTGGACTTATACGCTACCACCGCTTTGAGGTTCTTGGAGCCCATCACGGCGCCTATCCCATTATGGGAGGCTGAATGACCGCCATCACCGACAATGCAGGCATGCCGGACCAAATGTTCACCCGCAGGGCCGATACCGAAGATGCTGGCTCCGTATTTACTGACCCCCAGTTCGGACTTTAACAGCTTCTCCATTTCAGCTACGGTTTTCCCGGACAAATGGCGTGCGTCTTTAATTTCGACGCTGCCGTCACGCAGCAACAGATAGACCAAATGTGGGGCCTTGCCCTGAAAAACGATGCCGTCGAAACCGCAAAATTTCATATATGCACCCATATAACCATTCGCCTGGGATGAACCAGCCGTGTTTGTCATCGGGCCCTTTGCCATTATATTGATGGTTGCTGCCCCGGCAACTCCGGTTCCGGCCAGGGGACCGGTCGTCCAGATCAGCCGGTTCTTCGGATCCGACCATTCTACCCCCGGCGGAACCTCCTGATACAGATATTTGGCCCCCAGGCCGACTCCGCCGACCCATTTTTTAACCGTTGGCATATCCAGGTCTTCGGTCCATATTTTTAACCCGGTAAGGTCGACCCTTAAAACTTTGCCCGCATATCCGATTTTAGTGATGTCTGTCATGTCATCCTCCTGCTCACATACTCCCCGTGTATGTTTACCCGCCTCAGGCGGGCTGCGCTTACTTCCTGTCCCGCCATAGCTCCGTGAGCGACGTCTGATCGGCAGATGCCTTGCCATCGAACCCGATTCATATTTTTGAGATAAGTTCTAAGCAAATTAAAAGCGACATTGGTTAGTTACTTATTTACGGATGTTATCCATTAAAAAGAGGAGAGAATATACCTCCGAGAGTAGTAAAAAGAAAATTTATTATCGCGTTGATAAAAAGATAACCTCCTAACCCCGATAAACGGGATAAGTACCTTCACGAAATAATTTTCTGCCTGAAACGCGCAGAAAATTATTTCTAAGGTATTAATAGCATGGGGGAAGCCAAAAATCAAAACCCTTAACAATCAACACCTGCCCGAGCCAGGTCACAAAGGAGTTTCGGTCCGTATCGTCCCAAAAGATTTTTCGGCGCTAAATCCCGCATGAAGTCTACTGCCAAACTATTAGTTGTGCACTTGCGATCTGAATTCACTCTTTATGAAACTGATGGCCGTTTTGCCACCAATATCGTGTCCACATAGCTCAGCAGTGACTGAGCTTTTTGATTATTAAGAGTAAGCCGATTTCTCACAACTCCTCGATCCAGCTTGGATGCTGACGGACGAATTTCAAGACACTCCCGAAAGAGAGTTAACGTATCTCCGGGACGTGCAGGACTGAGGAAACGGACCTCATCCCAACCCAAGCCGGCAAGAACCGAAACCTTTGGTTGATGAGTGACCAGCTGAAAAACAGTAATAGCTATAAGATGAGTTCCGGCAGCAATGAGACCTGAAAAAACTGATTTGTCAGCAGCCTTGGGGTCTATATGAAAAAGCTGTGGGTCCCATTTCTTGCCAAACGCTATAATCTCTTCCTGGGTGAGATAATATTCTCCGACCTTCTCAACTTCACCCAAAACAAAGTCTTCAAGATATTTCAACCAAACCTCCAATTTGGCACTCTCAACGTTACGGGGCGGCCCAACACGAAGGTCACCGGGAGCCCGCAGTTTTGGCGATCCGGTGGAACAATTGGTTGGCAGGGTCTATGCCTGAAAAGCTGCGCCTTCTTCGGGCTTCACACTTTTGAAGAAGTCACAGTTGGCACAGTTTATCATCTTTTCGGCAAACGTTCCCTGGACTTTGCCGCCGCAAAGAGTCCCTGCAACTTTCCAGCAAAATCGACCAGCGGCAATACCGCCATTCTTACCCGAGTATATCGTGCTGGTTTATGCAGGGCAGACCCCCAATTCCTGGACTTTTGCTCCACCGACCTTGCGGCCGCACTTCTTATGTTCCCAGCAATTCGTCTTCGCCATTTTGTCCTCCTTTTCCGTGTATGTCTTCATTTCTTTCCAGTGTCATGCCAAGGCGTGCCCCGGAGTCGGGCCATGGTGTGTCCTTTATTATCCCGTCCTAATGTCCCGGGAATAGGCGTTCTCAATGTCTATATCGTCGTTTTCGACCCCAAAAAAAGCGCATCACAGACCAATTTCAAGGGGCTATACCGGCACCATTCGCTCAAAAATCAAGAGCTTGCCATGGCCCGATCCCGTTGCCCCCAACTTTTTTGGCCGTTAGATCGTTTTCTCTGCTTCACGTTTTATTAGATTCAGCATGCACATTCTCACAATACCGCTAAACCGGGAAATCCAGGCCCAATACAGAGAAAATAATCGTTTTGCTCTTTGGTCGCTACACTGTATTCTGGTTTCAGTATATGCTATTGTCTTTGTCTCAGTTATACTAAACAATTTAAAATTCCATGCGACCTTTATATAACCGTCCCTATCGAATGTTAAAAACTGATCCGGTGAAATCTGAAGAAGATTAACTTTTCGTTTCCATGGCTGTCCTATCATGCCTATCACGATTTCATCATTCTTTTTCTCTTCAAGTAATATAAAGCCAAGACTAATAAAACCCTGTAAATTTCTCATCTGCCTGGGCAATCCACGGAGAGAAAACAGCAGGTTAATAATTCCGGATTTTCTTAAATCAATAACTTTAAGAAGCGGATATATGTGTTCAGGAGTTTTCTCCACCACGATCGTATGAATTTCATTAAAGTCATATTCATTCATGTATTTATCAATCAACATTTTGAGAATCCTATTTCTATTGACTGACTTTAAGACACATCAGGTTTCTAAAAATCCCTTTGCTATAGGTTTCCAATAAAGAAGTTTCTGCGAAATGCCATCGCTGACTTTGACGCTTGGTGCTGAGATAACGGCGCCTCTGAAATCGGCTGAATGGTCGAGCAGGTAATATGATGCAATCAGCCCTCCCATGCTGTGGCCGAGCAGGAAGACGGGCTTGCCCGACTGCCGGTCTTTGACTATGTTGTAGTAAATCGTGAGCGTGTTGGCGTAATCTTCGAAGCGCTCCACGAATTCGCGCATACCCTCAGACTTGCCATGGCCGATATGGTCAAATCCATAGACTGCATAGCCGAGCGGGACGAAGTGGTTGACCACATTCATGTAACGCCCGCAATGTTCACCAAGTCCGTGAACGACAAGCAGCACGGCTTTTACGTTCCCTTTGGGAAGCCAGGCTTGATAATAGATGTTGGCGTTCTGCACGCCCCTGAAATTGCCTTCGATATGATTCAAAAGGTCTCCTTTTTCAGGTTATTGCGCAAGCACCGGATGGTGATGACGGTGATTACAAAGTCTCACTTGTGGGATATAGGGGACATCCTATTTATTCCTTTTTTAGGATTTCCTTTGGCCATTTATTCCTGACGTCTTCCTCCCCTGTATAATAAGATACTTTCGACGTTTCCTTGAATATGTCCAGCGTTGGCAGAATATTAATTTTCCCGGAATCAGGATATTCACATACATCAATATTTGCCTTGGTGCGTATGTCTATGTAGATTAATTGTCCATCACTGTGATTGTAAAGTTGATGTGTACCAGAAGATCCTTCCTCAAAGAATATAATGTCCCCTTTTGATATTGTCTGATATCCTTCTGGTGAACGTAAGGTAGCTTCTCCTTCTAAAATGATAAATAGTTCTTCAGCA
>JBDRPB010000267.1:0-3401 GCA_043809485.1 Pseudomonadota bacterium
TTACCTTGAGTTCCTGTCCAGTATGGATATTATGTAAAAAGATTCCCATTCCACTCTGGCGCTCCAAAATAGCCTTATTAATAACAATCCCTTTCTTTTGGACCTGAGTGACCAAATCTATTACCGTCTCTTCCACCTCCCAGGGGAAGCCGTTTTTCATTAAAAGACCGATGATCTTTTCGTCCGGAGCAACATCAAGGGTTTCGAAAAAACTCTGTTTAAAAGCGTCAGCGTTCGTTGCCTGATCCTTTGGTAGTTTTTCAGGGGAATCAGTGACAGAAGGAACCTCAGCTAAATACTGCCTGCCTGCAGAAAACGCATCTCCTATCCTGGCCAGAATATTTGTTCCGGTGGGATCAAAGTCATAAACAGCAAGTACTTCCTTGGTGGCTTCCTGTCTGCTTTTCTCCGTCAGTTCATTATTTTCAATGAGCAGCTCTCGGGAGGCCTTGATATCCCGATCAGCCACATCCCCGAGGTCATAGATTCTTGGCCGGGTCAACACATTCGGGAACAAAAGAATTGAAACAATTATGCTCAAGCCAATCAAGATGGCCCACTTTTGGACATTAGGTCCAAACCAGCGGTCTTTTTTGCTTGACTGCTTGCTCCCGTGAAAGGTCTCTCTTTCTCCCCTTTTTTGGGGCTTGCTCCGCCCGAGGGTCCTTATTTTTGTTTTGTCTTGCATATCAAAATCCTAAAAAAAGTAGTTTTTACGCGATTCCCATCTATTTTTTCCGCTTGCTGCCTTCCATTTTCTCGTAAGCATGTATAATTTTCCGAACAAGCGAGTGCCTGATAACGTCCTCTTTGGTAAAATAGGCAAATCCAATTCCTTTGATGCCTTCGAGAATTTCTCTTGCTTCAATAAGCCCGGAAATTCTCCCTTCAGGAAGGTCGATTTGGGTAACATCCCCAGTAATAACCGCCTTGGAGCTAAAACCGAGTCTGGTTAAAAACATCTTCATTTGCTCTGAAGTAGTATTCTGTGCCTCATCCAGGATAACAAAGGAATCATTTAACGTCCTGCCCCGCATGAAGGCCAGGGGGGCCACTTCAATAACGCCTTGGTCAAGCAAACGGGATGTATGCTCAAAATCCAACATATCGTGCAATGCGTCGTACAAAGGTCTGAGATAAGGATTTACCTTCTCATAAAGGTCTCCGGGCAAAAACCCCAGGTGCTCTCCCGCCTCCACCGCCGGTCTCGCAAGGACGACCCGATTGACCTCCTTTTTGATCAGAGACGAGATGGCCATAGCCATGGAAAGATAGGTTTTCCCCGTCCCTGCAGGCCCAATCCCAAAAACAATATCAAATTTTCGAATACTATCGATATAATTCTTCTGATTAACAGTCTTAGGGGTTATAACTTTTTTCGTTGAAGAAATATAGACTTCGTCCCGGAATATTTTCTCCAATGAGCGTGACTGATCACCGCTCAGAATCCTTACAGCATAGTCCACATCATTTTCATAAATCGGGTAGCCCGCCTTCAAGAGGTCATATAATTGGGTTATGACTGCATCTGCCAGGCCTACCTCCCAATCCCCGCCCTGAAGAGACAACACGTTTCCTCTGACATTTACTGATACCCCGATTTTTTTCTCCAGCAAATGCAGATGGGCGTTATGCTCGCCGCAAAGGGTTCGCATCAATTCATGGTCTGGAAAAGTCAACTGCTTTTTAAATTCTGAAGTATTCGTTGAAATGGGTCTTTTCAATAGACGGCCTCAATTGTCTCTTAATTTTTGACTCACAACACCTAATCTCCAGATATCTGGACCAAAATTCGCCGCTCACGGGGTCTATTATCAAAATCGATTAGCACTATCTGCTGCCAGGTTCCCAATGCTATTTTGGCCTCAATAACCGGAATATGCAGCGATGGCCCAATCATTGCCGCCCTAACGTGGGCATAGCCATTTCCGTCTCCCCACCTCTCATTGTGCTCGTAGTAGATATCTTCCGGCGCCATCCGATCTACTGCCTTTTTCAGGTCATTGATAACCCCGCTTTCAAATTCAATGGTTGTAAGGGCAGCTGTAGAGCCCGGGATAAAAAGAGTGACACATCCATTCTCAATGGCGGATTCTTTTACCTGTTTTGCCACCTGAGGCGTAATATCAATAATATCAGTCTTTTCAGTGGTTTGAGCATATAAACTATGGTTTTGTACAGGCATCGATTGGCCCTCGCTCCTATTCATTCCGGCTTTTTAAACTTTCTATCACAGACCCATTTTTCATGCAAGAAAAAGCCTACTCCTTCAGCAATTCTCATTATGGCTTTCCCACGGCACTGCATTAGCAAGGTCGAAAGGCTAAAATCAGGATTGCTGATACTCTTTAGTCAAATTGGATTGACAGTATTCACTTACGAGAATATTATCAACAGTAAAGGAGGGATAGTCATGGCCGTCAAAATCATTATTAAGAGAAAGGTAGCCAAAGACAAAGAGGCTGAGCTGCTGCCGCTCCTAATACAAATGAGAGCTCTGGCTACAGCTCAAACAGGGTACATTTCCGGTGAGACCCTGAGAAATATGGAAAACTCAGAGGAATATCTGGTCATCAGTACATGGCAATCTGTGGATAATTGGGACGTGTGGCTCTCGAACAAACAAAGGGCCGAGGTTCAGGAAAAGATTGACTCGCTGCTGGAAGAGAAGACGGAATACAGCATCTATCTCTATGGATAGCTCAGGATGGTGGGTTTCTTTGGCAGCCGTTCTATTGGAACATAAAACGTCTCATGCTTATATTCATAAGGAGCCCCATGGCAGCCATGGTTGATATCAAAGATGACCCACCATAGCTAAAAAGCAGGAGAGGGATCCCCACCACCGGCAACAACCCCGTAACCATCCCCACATTGATTACTATCTGCCAGAAGATAAAGGCCACAATACCAACAGCCATAATAGAGCCAAATTTATCTTTTGAAACTTTCGCTATGTTGAGGCCCCATAGAATCAAAAAAAGATAGAGCAACAGGAGGAACGCTGAGCCTACAAAGCCCCATTCCTCGGCCAGCACTGAGAGCGCAAAATCCGTGTGTTGTTCCGGTAAAAAGTGCAATCGGGTCTGTGTCCCGCGTAGAAACCCCTTGCCCCATAATAGGCCCGATCCGATGGCAATTTTAGACTGATTGATGTGGTATCCGGCTCCAAAAGGGTCCATATCAGGCCTGATAAACGTGAGTATCCGCATCCGCTGATATTCCTTCAGGCTGAACCATATAAAAGGAGCCACGGAAACAGCTGACCCAACCAGAATCACCAATGATTTCCAATACATTTTGACAAACAGAATCATGGAAAAGGACCCGGCAACCAGCAGGAGGGCTGTTCCAAGATCAGGTTCTCTTAAAATAAGAATGCTCGGTGCCGCTATCAGTAT
>JBDRPB010000268.1:0-2194 GCA_043809485.1 Pseudomonadota bacterium
GCATCTTCATCAGTGTAGGCTGCGTTTGAATTAATGGGTGGGCATATATTTTTTAGCATTTGTCATTTGGCATTCATTTGAAATTGGGGCTTTGACCTTTGTCATTCGAATTCATTGTATTTACATATTTGGACTCTTTTAGGGTCACCATTCAAGCTACCTTTTTTAGTGTGGTTGTTGACTGTTATCACCTGCCCCCACCGGTGCGGCACAGACGGTCCTTAAGCAAACGAGCTACAGGGTATTTTGAGTGGCGTTTCTGGTGGCGTGGAAGTCGTCGATCCAGGGCATATAATAATTTAGTCAACGGATTGGGATGGCGGAAAAAATAGTAGAACGGGTAGGACAGGTATTCCCGGTATGGATACTCCCGCACCAGGACGTCCAGGAAATCATTAAATTCTCCGGGAAAAATTACCTTGTACAGGGAACGCACATAGCCTGCAATTTCCCGGCCTATAAGAGACGGGAGGCTGTGCATCGGTGTATACACTGTTTCAAAATCAAAAAAAATCAGTCTTCCGTCATTGTTCATATAGACGTGTTTGAAGGAGGGGTGCTCCTGGATTAAGAGGCGGTTTTTACTTTTCATGGCCAGATGGTGTCTCCTGCCCCATTCGGGCATGAAGCGTTTTAACGTGGCAATCTTATCGTCTTTGCCGATGTGTGGGTCAGCAAAATAGGAAAGCAGGGTCCGGCCATTAATGTATTCGAATACAAGATGTGGCGGGGTGATCACCATAGGCGGAAAATCTTTGGGCTCTTGAAAGACGTCAAATCCGTGCCGCCGCCAGGTGTGAAGAACTTCTTTCTCTGTGTTAAAGCGTGTTAGGGGTCGTGAAGAGGATTTACCAGTCAGGTAGTTTCCGGGAATGGTAAGTATCTCCCCCCATTTACTCCGTTTTCGGCCGTAACATTTGACAATGTATTTTTTCTTATTGACAGCCTCAATCAGGAAAACGCCATGATGCCCGTCGCCGCGTCTGCTCCAATCAAGGCACGTTGCCTTCAATGCCCCGGGAAAATCAGGTATTCTGTTTTTCCCTTTGGTCGGCTTTTTAGTGGTTTCACTCAAGTCACATACTCTGGCTACCCATTTAATACTGCTCTTTTTTCTTTTTCATTGTGAAGCCTGCTTGTGTAAGATTTTTGTTCAGTTTTTCATGCGCATCGAAGAAGTTCTTGAGTTCCTGGTAATTCGTAGCAATTTCTCCACAGTTGGGACAGGCCAATATACGGGGTTCGTCATTTTCAGAGGTTGAAAATGACTTTGATACATGCTCAGTGTTTATCGTTAATATTGCACCACATTTATCGTGCCTAAGTACAAACCATTGCCCATCGTTTTGTTCTTTTTCCATTGCTGTTCCCCTTTCTATATGATTTTGGGTTTAGGCTCTCTTTTCTCTATGTATGGTGAAATCTTCTCTTTTAAGATCTTTATGAAGTTTTTCCTGTGCCTCCAAGAAATCCTTCAGATGCAGGTACTCGGTAGCAACAGCTCCGCAGTTGGGGCACGTGAGGAGACGAGGCCCTCCGTCTGCAAAAGATGAGGATGATCTTGAAACACTTTCGGTGTTTATCGTTATAACGGAGCCGCATTTTTCGTGTCGAATTACAAACCATTGGCCTTCATTTTGTTTTTCTTCCATTACCGGCGCCCTTTCTGGAAAAGGTTGAAGGATACTTCATCAGAGTATTTTCGTGCTTGTTGAAAAAAATTTCTCTGTAGACAGAATTTAACTCTCTCACTTGCCAAAATCAACCTAAAACTTAATAATATAGACAATTATTGCATCGACTACCATGCCTTTCTAAGTTCTTTCACAGATCAGGGGAATCTCAGAAGGCATTATCAGCATCCCATTTACCTTATGCATTCCGGTTCCTGTTTATTAGCCTGGAACAAAAAAAGGACTTAGCCAAATCAGCTAAGCCCTTGATATTATATGGTGGGCCTGGAAGGATTCGAACCTTCGACCAATTGATTAAGAGTCAACTGCTCTGCCAGCTGAGCTACAGGCCCTTGTGTTTTGCTTTTGATTGTGCTTAAATATGGTGCGCCCGGCAGGACTCGAACCTGCGACCTACGGGTTCGAAGCCCGGCGCTCTATCCAACTGAGCTACGGGCGCATTTGTGAAAAATTTGATTAACAGGGATTTTATTTTTTGTCAACTGAATTTTTGTAAGAAA
>JBDRPB010000269.1:0-2023 GCA_043809485.1 Pseudomonadota bacterium
GGCCGAAGCAAGGGGCTGGTTCTCAAAACCTCTGGAGGCGCCAGAGCCCCTCATGGAGATTGAGATGCGTTCAGCCTGCACCCAGGCCCTGCTCCTGGCGCTTGATCGGGCGCACCGCATGGCCTTCGTTTTGGGTGTGGTGATGGATGTGTCCGGGCCGGAAGGGGCCTATATCCTGGACATCTCACAGGCTGCCTTCCGTAAACGCCTTTCCAGGGCCCGGACGCGTGTAAAGGATTTCCTGATCTCCAATTGCGGCCTTTTTGACGAGTCCAATCGCTGCCGCTGCGTTGGTGTCATGGCCGGGCACATCACCCATGGTTTTGTCGATACAGAAAAGCCCATATTCGTCTCTCCGTCCGAGGATCAGGAGGACCCAGCCACACTTCGTCAATACCTCAAGGAACTGGATGAACTGGGCCGGGTCTCCGCCCTCTTCAAGTCCTTTCCTCGCAATGAAAGCTCGACAGATTACACTTCACTGGTAAAAAAGATGGTGGAAAACAAATCCTTCCGTATTCTATCGGATCCGCAAGTCATGTGATTCGTTGAATGCCAATTTAGCTCTCCGCCTGATGGAACTATTACTCTTAAATTGAGGAGGAAGACTATGTCGGAAAAAATATATGAAAAGCTGAGGGAACAACTGGACCAATACTCTGTAGGCTATCCCGCCTCTGAGCCCGGGGTAGAGATGGCAATACTCAAAAAGCTCTTCAATGGGGAGGATGCGGAGATGTTCCTCATCTTGAGCATGAAGCCTGAAACCCCTGAGTCTGTGGCAAAGCGTATTGGCCGTGATATTGGGACCGCGACGTCCCTCCTTGAACGGATGTTCGAAAAAGGTCTTGTTTTTTGTCGTCGAAAAGATGGCACGGTCAAATTCGGCGCCCTGCCCTTCGCCCCGGGCATATTTGAACAGCAGACTGAAACCATGGACATCGAACTGGCCGAACTTTTCGAGGGTTACTTTCAGGAGACCTTCCACAACAATTTCACCGAAACAAGCCCTGTGCTCATACATAGGCCAATCCCGATAAACAGGGTTGTAGACGTGTCTTACCCAATGGCCACATATGAGAACTCGCGCGAGATCGTCAGCAGCCAGAACTTGATTGCCGTGGCCAAGTGTATTTGCAGGGTACAAAAGGGCGCACTCGACAAGGGTTGCGACAAGCCTCTTGAGACCTGCCTGATGTTCGGGTCCCAGGCCCAATACTACATTGACCGTGGCACAGGAAGGCACATCACAACCGATGAGGCATTCAAGATTCTCGACCAGTGCGAAGATGCCGGCCTGGTGACCCAGCCTTTTAACACACAAACACCTGCTAATATCTGCAACTGCTGCCCGGACTGCTGCGTTGTCCTCGGGACGTTGAAAAAGCATCCGCGCCCTGCAGAGATGGTAAAACCGAGTTTCTATGCGGTCGTAGACCGGGAGCGCTGTGAGGCTTGCGAGACCTGCCGGGAGCGGTGTCCGATGGATGCCATTACCATAGGCGGGGACGATGCGGCTGAAATCAATCTGGATCGATGTATCGGATGCGGCCTGTGCGTGAGTACATGTCCGACCGAAGCTTTAAGCCTTGATTCCAGACCGGAAGACCAGCGATTAGAGCCCCCGGAGACAGGCCCGCAGACCTTTATGGAGATTGCCAGAATGCGCGGGAAATCGCTTATACCTTTGGCCATGTCCAAGTAATGGCGCCTGAACCTGTTATTGTGTTGAATGAGAGGGTTTCAATCGGGCGCCCGGAAGGAAGATAAGACAGTGGACTACAAAGAGATACTGAACGATCTTGCACCCTGCGGGCTGAGTTGCCGCAAATGCTTTGCCAACACCAAAGGAGAGATAGGAAGGCATAGCAATGAGCTGCAAAATGTAGACTTCCCAATTAAATAGAGCAATACTCTCTGATTATTATGAAGCGGTTTACAATTTTCCATAATAAATAGATTGGGGTCGTTCTAAATGAGCGACCCCGGAATGAGTTTAGAAAGGAAAAGGATCAGGCTGAGG
>JBDRPB010000270.1:0-8305 GCA_043809485.1 Pseudomonadota bacterium
AATGCGTAATCCGCAGCATAACCATGATTAAATTAAAAGAAAACACTGAAAGACCACCCTCTGATGAGGCCCATGGGAATACGTCCGCCCTTAATATGAAATAAACGGTTCGCACGAAATCCCTATTGTCATATTCTGTTTGTCCAATCCAAATGTGATGAAAATCAACTATTTTCAACCCAGTCCACGACTGTCAAGGGGCATCATTATTTGAATTGCTGCCTTTTTCTTTTGTTCTTGCAAAATGTGAGATTTTGGTGTTAATCTTTTAATAATCTCCAATCAGATGAGGCGAATTCATTTATAGATATGGCATGAATTATGTGAGGAATTGCGCTGTTAAAAAAATGATGGTTATAGAAAACTGGCGAGAATATTTTTAGGGGGATCGCATACGTGCGGTCATAAGGAAGCAACCTTTAACATGAAAGGAGGAACAACTGATGAAACTTATTAAACTTTTCTTAGTGGCAATGGTAGTGGCAGCAGTAATTGCTACCGCAGGTGTGGCTATGGCAGGCACGCTAGATGAGGTTAAAGCTAAAGGGTATATTTCGGTAGGTGTAAATGAAGGCTTGTTTGGGTTCTCAAAACCAGATGAAAAAGGAGTGTGGCGCGGACTTGATGTCGATACGGGGCGCGCTATTTCTGTGGCGGTTTTTGGTTCTTCCGACAAGTTAAAATTCGTTCCCTTAACGGCTAAAACCCGTTTTACGGCCTTGCAGTCCGGTGAAATCGACGTGTTAACGCGGAACGCTACGCAGACATTGGGTCGTGAAACCGCTTTGGGTCTAAATTTTGTTCATGTGAATTATTATGATGGGCAGGGCTTTTTGGTGCCCAAGAAATTGGGCGTGAAAAGCGCCAAGGAACTCGATGGTGCCACGGTGTGTGTGTTGCCTGGCACGACCACCGAGCTTAATTTGGCGGATTATTTCAGGGCCAACAAGATGAAGATGAAACCGGTCGTTATTGAGAGCACGCCTGAACTGGCTAAAGCCTTTTTTGCCGGGCGCTGTGACGTCCTAACTTCGGATGCATCCCAGCTGGCCTCTACCCGGTCCGTTGCTCCCAATCCGGATGATTACACTATTTTGCCGGAAATAATTTCAAAGGAACCCCTTGCTCCGGTGGTTCGTCATGGAGACGACCAGTGGTTTGATATTGTTAATTTTTCGGTTCTGGCAATGATTGCCGCTGAAGAGCTGGGAATCACCTCGAAAAACGTTGATCAAATGGTTAACAGCGAGGATCCTAAAATTCAGAGATTTTTGGGTGTCACCGCAGGTAACGGCAAAGCGCTGGGGTTGGATGAAAAGTGGGCCTATAATATCATCAAACAGGTCGGCAACTATGGTGAAGTCTTTGAACGTAATGTCGGTGTCAATACGCCCCTAAAACTTGAGCGGGGTTTGAATGCTCTATGGACAAATGGTGGGCTGATGTATGCACCGCCGTTTAAGTAATTACTCACTTTAATGAAGGTGCCACTTTCAGTGGCACCTTTATACAATCCTTGTAAAAAAAGAATGCCAACGATCTAACCACTTAATACAACTCTATATTTTACGAACCTGGACTTGAAGATGATGAAGGAAACCGCAGCCGCCGCGCCCAGCCCAGCGTCGGGTAAAGTTGCTTTCTGGTATGATCCGCGTAAGCGATCCATTCTTTATCAGCTGGGCGTCTTGGCTATGGTGGGGCTGCTCGGATATTATCTCGTTTCCAACACCATCGCCAACCTTGAAAGACAAGCCATTGCCACGGGATTCGGTTTTCTTGAAAAGGAAGCTGCTTTTGAAATCGGTGAATCCTTAATTTCCTATTCGGCAGCAGACAGATATGCCCGCGCTTTACTGGTTGGCGTTTTAAATACACTCCTGGTCTCTTTTATCGGGATTATCCTCACGGTTATACTCGGCACCTTTATCGGTATTGCTCGCTTATCAACGAATTGGCTGGTATCCAGACTGGCGGCTGTCTATATTGAAGTCTTTCAGGACATACCGGTACTGTTACAACTTTTCTTTTTGTATGCATTTTTTTATGAAATGCTCCCGTCACCAAGACAGGCTTTGAGCCCGTTTACCGGTGTTTTCTTGTGTAATCGCGGTCTTGTTTTTGCCGTGCCGGAGTTCCATCCCGCGCATACATATATGGGCGTTGCTTTTCTAGCTGGTTGTGCAAGTGTTTTTTTTCTGCGTCGTTGGGCGCGCAAGCGACAGGCAAAAACCGGAATGGCCTTTCCCGTTTTTCGCGTTTCAGTAGGAATTCTTGTCTTACTTCCGCTTTTAGCTTGGCTGGCGGGAGGAGCTCCGACAACGATGAGTGTTCCTGTACTCAAAGTTTTCAATTTTCAGGGCGGGCTCAATGTCAGCCCCGAATTCACTGCTCTTTTACTGGGGTTAGTACTTTATACGGCAGCCTTTGTTGCAGAGGTCGTTCGCGCCGGGATCCAGTCCGTGAGCAAAGGACAGAGAGAAGCCGCGATGTCCATTGGGCTCAAACAAGGCCAGGTTCTCAATCTGATAATTTTACCTCAGTCCTTGAGAGTGATCATCCCGCCTTTGACCAGCCAAATGCTGAACCTTACCAAGAATAGCTCGTTGGCAGTGGCCATCGGTTATCCCGATTTTGTCTCAGTTGCCGGTACCGCCATCAATCAAACCGGACAGGCGATTGAAGGCGTGGCCATGATCATGTTGGTATATCTTTTTTTCAGTCTTTCGACGTCCGCATTTATGAATTGGTATAATAAAAAAATGGCGCTTGTAGAAAGATAGACTGCCGAATGGAAAACGCGGATCAAATTAACAAGAGTGAAGTCATAAAACCACCGGTGACCCAGGTGGGAGTTATCGGATGGATCAGAACCAATCTTTTTAAAGGCTGGTTTAACTCCCTTCTGACCATAATTACGATATATTTTTTGTGGATGATCGTACCGCCGCTGATTCGCTGGGCATTTATTGACAGCCTTTGGGTATCAACAGGGGCGGAATGCCAGCAAAGCGATGGTGCGTGCTGGTCTATTATACCCGCTAATATAAGATTTATCATTTTCGGATTTTATCCGTATGATCAGCAATGGCGACCCTTGGTAGCGATGGCCCTGTTAATCGGCCTATTGTTTTACAGCCGAAACAGAGATCACTGGAAGAAACCCCTGGCTTACGCATGGTTTTTAGGCCTGTTCCTTATGGGGTTGCTAATGAAAGGGGGGCTTTTCGGCCTAATCCCTGTGGAAACTACCCAGTGGGGAGGGCTTCCATTAACGCTGTTATTATCCGTTTTCGGTCTAACAGCTGCTTACCCCTTAGGGATTGTATTAGCCCTGGGACGCCGATCCAAAATGCCGGCTGTAAAAACACTAAGCGTCATGTATATTGAACTCATCCGCGGTGTACCCCTCATCAGTCTGTTGTTCATGTCTTCGGTCGTCTTTCCCTTATTTTTACCCCAGGGAGTTACTATAAACAATATTATAAGAGCCCAGGTTGCCATCATTCTTTTTACCGCAGCCTACATCGCCGAAGTAGTTCGTGGCGGACTACAGGCCATACCGCGCGGGCAGTATGAGGCTGCAGATTCCATAGGATTAAGCTATTACCTGACCATGCGGTTGGTTATTCTTCCCCAGGCACTAAAAATAGTGATACCGCCTTCAGTGCAGCAATTGATATCGGCCTTTAAAGATACTTCTCTGGTGGTTATTATTGCCCTTTTCGATGTTCTGAGAACCACACAGACGGTACTAAGCGATCCAAAGTGGATGGGATTCTCAGCCGAAGCTTATATTTTTGTTGCCTTAATTTATTTTTTATGCTGTTTCTTTATGTCCAATTACAGTCGGCGTCTAGAGCGTGAGTTGGAAACAGGTCTTTAACAAGTAAAATAATATTAGATTAAATCTAAACCTGAGATGAGAGAACCCTTATGGGCACCAAAACGTCAGAGAAGGCAGATAATTCCTTGGCAAACGATGCGATCATCGAAATTATCGAAATGCATAAGTGGTTTGGCGACTTCCACGTGCTTCAAGGTATTGACCTTACCGTGCGCAAACAGGAACGTATCGTCATTTGCGGGCCTTCGGGCTCCGGAAAATCAACCTTGATCCGTTGCATCAATCGCCTGGAAGAACATCAACGGGGGCGGATCATCGTTGATGGGATTGAACTGACCGATAACATAAAAAATATCGAGAAAGTTCGCACGGAAGTAGGCATGGTGTTTCAGCACTTTAACCTCTTCCCTCACCTGACCATCGTTGAAAACCTGGCATTAGGGCCCATATGGGTGCGAAAGGTCCCCAAGGCTGAAGCAGAAGAAACAGCCATGTTTTATCTGGAAAAGGTGCACATTGCCGAACAGGCCCGGAAATATCCGGGGCAGCTTTCAGGCGGACAGCAGCAGCGTGTGGCCATTGCCCGCAGTCTCTGCATGAATCCAAAGATCATGCTCTTTGATGAACCTACGTCCGCCCTTGATCCGGAAATGATCAAGGAAGTGCTGGATGTCATGATCGAACTTGCCCAGGAAGGGATGACCATGATCGTGGTCAGTCACGAAATGGGCTTTGCCAGGAGTGTGGCACATCAGGTGCTTTTTATGGACTTTGGCAAAATTGTGGAGGGAAATACGCCTCAGGAGTTCTTTGAAAACCCTCAGCATGAACGAACCAAACTCTTTCTCAGCCAGATCCTGCATTAGAAATAATGCTATTCCAGATCTCCTCAGGTGGAGATAAAACAATTCCATTGACATCAATTGAAAGCCCTTTTGCTTCCGATTGACTAATGACGATTGTCCATCAACTGCAGCCTGGCCATTAGCTCTCCAAGAGGGCAATCGTTCTGCCGGCTAATCCTGTCAGGACAGGATCCCGGCGGTTACTCGCATCATCTCCAAGATGGGGGAGGTGATAGGGGATGAAATCAGAAAAGTTTGAGGAAATCTTCGGTGAAACCAACTCCGCAGCCTCTTTGGAAAGTCGAATAACCTTATCATCGAAGATCTTTTTCACATAGTTTATAACGTGTCGGTTTAAGGTAATCAATATCCCATGATCCGGAAGGATCTCTCCGAATAGGCCGAACCAGGCCTCAAACACCTGTTGGAGGTGATGTTCGTCCACAAAGAGATCTGTTTCAGATTGAGGAAGGTCATCAAACATGTTTTGTAATTGTGCTTCCTCTCCAAGAGCTTCCTCAAGTGGTGATTTCTGTTGCTTCACCTGTTTGAGAATATCATCCGCTGCCATTAGATTTTCTTCAAATGCCTGTGCCAGGTGGAGAATGAGATGCCATTTCAGGGCGTGATTTTCCTGGGAAGCGGGGGGGGCTTCTCCCGGTTGACGCATCATCTGCCTGATCTCCCATTGCGTGTCCTCAGAGAGGGCCGTTTTTTGTGTGGCGCTTAGAAATGCTGCGTATCCCCTATCCTGATTCTGCCTGATCCAGAGCATGTATTCAGAGAGCAGCCCCTTGAAACCCTCTTTTGGTTTCAGGTTCACGGGAGGGAGAAGGACATCAATGAAAGATACCTCATCCTTTTTGAGAACAGGGAGAGGTTTTTCCATGAACCACGGTTGGCAGATCATCAACCGCTCAACAATGGGGGGTATTCTTTTTAGATTTTTTTCCGTAATGTAACAATGCGGGAAAAGAACAGCAGATAACTCAGACAATTAGTCCTCCAGCATATCAGTCTTCTTGAAGTTCTTTTAGATTAGCATAATAATCAAGGATTTCGGGGTTTTTGAGGGCGTCTTTATTTTTCACTTCCTGTCCCTGGATGACCTTTTTGACAGCTAATTCCACCTTTTTCATATTAAGTGTGTAAAGGATTTCCGGCACTGCCAGGATCTTGGCTGGCACGTGCCGTGGAGAAGCGTTGGCGCGAATAGTCTTCTTGATCTTGTTTTTAGGTCATCGGTCAAATCGCAGCCTTCTGCCATCTGGACAAATAGAATCACCCGGATATCATTTTTCCAGTCCTGGCCTACAACAAGACTGTCTGCTATTTCTTCCAACTGTTCTACCTGACGGTATATCTCGGCCGTTCCAATACGCACCCCTCCAGGGTTTAGGGTAGCGTCCGAGCGGCCGTATATGACGACGCCTCCGCGGTCATTGATCTCTATAAAGTCCCCGTGCCGCCAGATATTTGGATATACGTCAAAATATGCGGCGTGATATTTCTCGCCCTTGGGATCGTCCCAGAAATATATGGGCATGGAAGGAAAGGGGGCTGTGCAGACCAGTTCACCCTGCTGGTTTATGACCGGTTTGCCATCCTCGTCAAAGGCCTCGACGTTCATGGCCAGCCCTCTGCACTGTAACTCCCCTGCATAAACCGGTCCCATTGGGTTTCCCAGGGCAAAGCATCCATTGAGGTCAGAGCCACCGGCAATGGAGGCTAACTGGAGGTCCTTTTTAACCTCTTCGTATATGAATTCAAACCCTTCCACGGACAATGGTGAGCCTGTTGAAAGGACTGCCTTGAGCGGTGTGAGATCGTACTCTTTGCCGGGCTTCACACCAGCGTTCTGAAGGGCAGCAATATATCCTGCACTGGTCCCGAAGATGGTGATTTTTTCGTCCTGGGCCATTTTCCAAAGGGCACCCGGATCAGGGTGAAAAGGGTTTCCGTCAAAGAGCACAAGGGATGCGCCCACTCCCAGGGAGCTGGTGAGCCAGTTCCACATCATCCAGCCGCAGGTTGTAAAATAAAAGATAGTATCTTCTCGTTTTAGATCCGTGTGCAACATGAGCTCTTTCAGCTGGTGGAGGAGAATCCCACCGGCACTCTGTACCATGCACTTTGGAAGCCCGGTGGTTCCTGATGAGTACATGATGTAAAGGGGATGTTCAAAGGGCAGTTGTTTAAATTCGATTTCCAGGTTGGAGTCGGGAGATTTAAAGTCCCGATAGTGGATGGCATTGGGTACCCCGCTGATATCGGGATCCTGCTCAGTATATGGAACCACTACCACTTTTTCAAGGCTCGGAAGTTGCTTCAGGATATCTGATATGCGTTCGATGGAATCAAGGCTTTTGCCTTTGAACCAGTACCCGTTTGCCGTGAACAGGACCTTGGGTTTGATCTGCCCAAACCGGTCCAGTACGCCCTTGATGCCAAAATCTGGCGAACAGGATGACCAGGTCGCACCAAGACTCGTGGCAGCTAACATGGCGACAATAGTTTCCGGCATGTTGGGCATAAAGGCTGCAACCCGATCCCCTATCTGGACCCCTGCTTCCTTTAGAGATTTGGCAACGGCCGCTACTTCATCGTATAGCTCGGAATAGGTCATAGTTGTGCTATCGTGATCCTCTCCCTTGAAAATGAGCGCCACCTGATCATCCCGGTATCGAAGAAGGTTCTCTGCAAAGTTTAGACGGGCCCCTGAGAACCATTTGGCGCCGGGCATCTTGGTCACATCGTCAATGACCTGGTCATAAGGCTTTGATGCCTTTATGTCCGCAAATTCCCACATGGCGGCCCAAAAATAAGGGATATTCTCAATTGACCACTGATAAAGAGGACCATATTCAGTGAAATTTTGATTGTACTTTTCATTGATGAGCCCCATGAATCGATACATATTGGAGTTTTTGATTTTGTCTTCTGAAGGTTTCCACAATAGTTTAGCCATAATTAATTTCCTCCCATTACTAAGGGTTGGTTCCGTTTCGCTCTACTCAGGTTCAAAGTTCCATGGTTCACGGTTCAAGGTTGACGGCCATGTAAAAAGTCCTTTTTACATGGATTGAGGAATTGAGGAATTTAGGGATTGTGAATTATTATAAGCAGTTAGCATTGGGGACATTACCCCAAATCCCGAACTTCGTGACTTTTTACGAGATCATCAAGGTTAACTGATGAAAACTGCGACCCCGCCTCAGGCTAAATCCCGCTTTCAGTCCCGCTTTTAGCGGGAAACTGTGAACCTGACAACCTGAGTAGTTACCATATAACACTAATTTTAAGCTTTTTCAAAAAAAATAGTATACGGCTTATATGGGCAGGGTGGGCGAAAAAAAGCGTAGCCCTGCGGATAACTCATATGAATAAGTGTGTGAAAACCTAAGAAATTTCTTTTACCTTGACTACAAAAGTTCATTAAATTAAAAAGATGCATCTAATTTGAACTGCTTACAAAATTTCTGCTTTAAGAAAAATCCTCATAAAAACAGGTTTAGTTAAATTATGGAGAAAATCAGCCAAGTTATAGAAGAAAGGGTCAATAAGGCCAAGAAATTAAAGGATCTGGGGGTCAATCTTTACCCTGCCGGCTGTC
>JBDRPB010000271.1:0-3929 GCA_043809485.1 Pseudomonadota bacterium
CATTCTCCCCAATGAAAGGTGAAGGTTCACACCATAGTCGGCGGACGACATGATGCTATGATTGTCAAGGAAGTGTTTGCCTTGGGGACGATAGGGCCAGAGAGCAGAGTCGTAATCATCCGAGAAGGTGTGTATCAATCCCACCTCACTTTCCAATCGCAAGTCACTTCCCCACAGCTGTTTTAAGTCAAACTTGCCATAGGCGTATTTCAGCCTGAACTTCCAGTCATCCCCACCACTGTCATAAGTAATGTCCGCTGTGACACGGGAGCTGAACCAGGGCGCAAAGTCTTTCTTTAGGGTGATGTAAGCTCTCTCCACTTTAAAGGAATCAAGATCCTCTTCAGCAGCACCAGATTCAAAATTCTTGCTGTAGTATTCCAGAAAATAAGTCCCTCCAACGCTCACACCTTTCAAACCTTTGGGAAGCTCGACTTTCTTAGATTCGACTTCCTTTTTTGCTACCTCCTGTACAGTCTGCTTTATCTCCGCCTTCTCCTTTGCACTTTCTTTTTCTGTTTCCTTTAATAGCTCGTTAGCCTCGGATTGGGTAAGAATACCTTTATCGACCAGCTTTTTTATCAAAATATCGACCTGGCCTGCGAAAACCTGTTGAGTGTTGAACGCCATTAGGGCAATTCCTAAGGACAAGAATAGTAGTAATGCAAGTCTCTTCATTTTCCTCTTTCCTCCTTTTTTAGAATCAAATGTAACGTTCCCGAATTTGCATCTTCATTTGGGGAGGGACATCCCCCTTTACCGAATTACTTGATAAGTACCTTTAGTTGATCCAAGGATGCAAAACTTACCAATATATTTTTAATCTATTGCTTCTGCCGAAATTGGAAGGGTAGTATACTGAGCACAGTAATAAGCCTCCTCAGATTCGATAAAGCTCTTTGTCAATTTAGCCATCTCTCGATAAAAAGATAATTCTGCATCCTTAATGAGCTTATCACAAAATATAAGCACCCATCGCCCGAGGTGTTCCTCGATAAATCGCTTCTCGATTGTCAGACAATGAAGCGCTCCGTCACAATCCTTATCTTCCCAGGCCCGAGCCTCTCGCTCGGTAACTTCTTGCATAAATTCTAATTCTACCGCGATATGGTCGGGAATCCCGCGGTAGTCTGATTTATATTCCACTCCGGATGATTCAATGAATCCCTTGACCCTCGCAGTGGGCTCTCCCCAAAGCGAGCCTCCACCTTGCTCTTCCCTTAGGTGAACCGATTCATGGGGTGAAATATGTTTACCCGGACCAAGAAATAACCTCGCGTATTCTACCGCTAAATCTTCCACGAGTTTTTTATCAGGCAAGTCAAGGAACTTGTCCTCTAAATGAACCCCTAGCTCAGAAAAAGCTCCCTTGAACTGAGCATCCTTCAGCTGTCTTAGCAGATCGGCAGTTACCTCTTCACGGTAGATCATGGCTAGCAGGCCATAGATATTACTTCGCTGCCTCGCGACCTCTGCCATATTTCGTAAACCCTTGTTCTTTTCCATGACGCCTCCGCAGGTCACGCTTCTGCGTGCTGAGCCTGCTTGACTATAGGGCCTGGCTCCCTTTACCTTCGGTAACGTTGATGACTACAGCCCTTCCGCAAGGCGGAGTACTTTATAGTGTTTGGTTCCGCCACTACGCTTTGGTGACCTTTACCACTGTATCCATCCATCTCTGCTGTCCGTTAATCGGGTCCGGGGAATTGGGAATGATCCAGTTTGGATGCATGCCGTAGGTTGTCCACCACTTGAGCTTGAGATCTGGATCGTCGTCCCCAGCCATCGGGGCCTTCTTGCCAGAGGCGTATCGGCCGTACTCCCAGTGCCCGAGGTGATGTGATATGGCGATGACACCTGGCACAACTCCATTGGTCACGTTGGCCGTAGTGGTGATCTCGCCCACCCCAGACTTGACCTTGATTTTATCCCCTGTCTTTATCCCTAGACGCATGGCTGTTTCAGGATTAATAATGCCGGGGTTATCATGGTAAATCTCGGTCAGCCACTTGCAGTTGATTGAACGAGAATGGATGTGGACCGGGACCTTGTATGTAGTCAGAATAAGATCATCAGGCCCCATCTTTTCATGCTCGGGAATCGGCATGTAGGTCGGGAGGGGTGCGAAGCCCTTAAGCTTCAATAGTTCTGAATAGAGTTCGAAGCAGCCGGACTTGTTCACATTATCCGGCGTGAATCCCTTATAAACCTTATTCCCTATTCTCTGGCCAACATAGCCTTTGTAAGCGTGCTTTGTGAGGGTGTAACCTTTTTTCTTTGCCTCGGCCTCACTCTTTGCCTCGGACTGCTTCCAGTGCCAGTAAACGCCAGTTTGTTCATCATAGAGGACATCATCTCCAAACCAAGGACAGATTTTCTCTGGTTGGCTAAGGTCGGAATAAACATACTCCCCCACCTTACAAACATCTTTTTCTGGATCTAAAACTACCTTTTTGTAAGAATAGTATCTTGGCTTGGCATTCGGGTCATGCCAAACACCGTGCTTTTTCATGTACTCGAAACCACCTGCCTCTTTTACACCTGGTGTCATTTCGCACGATATCTTGACAAACTCCTCAGCCGACTTGAAGCCTAAGGGGAAGCCCATCCTTTCGGCCAGCTCGCAGACCACATCCTTAAAATCGCGGCACTCGCCCAATGGCTTAACAAGTGGCTGCCGAATGTAATACTCAGGGACCTGCGTGGGAGAGACCATGTCTTCCCAGTCCCACCATTCAAGATACGACGGATTCGGTAAGATGAGATCTGCAAGGGCAGCCGATTCATCATAGTACGCGTTAACACAGACCGTAAAGGGAATCAGGCTCTCATCTTTGAGGATATCGATGTTCTCCTGACACTCTCCATTCGCATAAACCGGGGTATGGCAATACCACATGTATACCTCGGGCCGGCCTTCCTTTCCATCCTTGATCATCTTCAACACCTGATGGTTTATGTGGTGGGTTGGATAGGCGGCCTGCCCTTTAAAGCCATCCACTATTTTCAACTTCTTTGCCTCGGGTTTTTCTTTGGGACCTTTGGGGTGCTTCCATTTGGCCCCTACAGCTAGGCACCGGCCGCCTGGGTTGTCGATGTTGCCGGTGATGGCAGCGAGCATTTGAATGGCCCGCTCGTTCTCGTTACCATTGTAATGGGCTACCGCGCCACGATAGCTGATGACACAGGCTGGTTTTGTTTTGGCGAACTCAAGGGCGATTGATTTGATCTTTGTTGCGGGAACGCCGCTGATTTTTTCTGCCCACTCAGGCGTGTACTGGGCCAAATGGGCCTTTAAGGCTGCAATCTTATCCTCGGTGCTCGCATTGTGATTCTCGGTAGCCTTGATGAATGTGAGGAACGCCTCATCATAAAGTCCGGCCTCCATAATCTCACGGCACATGGCAAGGGCCACTGCACCGTCGGTACCCGGCTTTACTGGCACCCACTCGGTGGACCGGGCCGCGGTGTTAGAAAGCCTCACGTCAAAGGTGATCACCTTAACGTTACGATCAGCCATAGCACTTACCAATCTTTGTGCCACCGGGATACTGTTTGTGTGGGCCTCTAAACAATTGCTGCCAAAGTTCAAAACAAATCGTGTATTATCAAAATCCCAGTTGTCATAATGTTTGCCCCACGTGAGTTCCTGCGCTGTCCACTTGCCGCCCTCGCAGATGGAGGTGTGATTACCGATAGTCTTAGTGCCATAAGCAGCTAAGAAGATGTCTTTTATGATCTTGCTCGATGAGCCCTTCATGCGACCGTAGTGAAACATGAACTTTTCTGGATGACCTTCATCACGGAGTTTTTTCAAACGCGTCGTGAGCTCCTCAAGGGCCTCATCCCATGATATCCTCTTCCACTTGCCTTCACCGCGCTTACCCGCGCGTTTCATGGGATAGAGAATCCTATCCGGATCGTAGAGC
>JBDRPB010000272.1:0-5234 GCA_043809485.1 Pseudomonadota bacterium
CGCCATAAGCCAGGAGATGATTACGGCCTTTATGGATTACTTGGAAAGGGCGGACCAGGATGAAGATGTGCGTGCTGTCTGTATTACAGGGGCAGGAGAAAAGGCATTCTGTTCCGGGGCCGATCTGGCCGTTACCTTGGCCGGGGAAGGGGAAGACCGACTTTCAGGCCCCAGGAATTACGCCGAGTTACTCAAAAGTATGGCAAGATTTGGGAAACCTTTGCTTGCAAGGGTCAATGGCCCATGTCTTGCCGGTGGATTGGGCCTGATACTTTCATGCGATATTATCCTTGCTCGAAATGACACATTTTTCCGTACCCCGGAAGTCAATGTGGGTATTTTCCCCATGATGGTCGGGGCCCTGCTCTATCGAAATGTGCAAAGGAAAAAGGCAGTGGATATGGTCCTGACTGGTCGTAAAATTCCGGCTCCCGAGGCAGAGCGTATGGGCCTCATCACCCGGGCCGTGGAACCGGAACGGCTGGATGATGAGATTCAAGAAACCCTAAAACTTTTGACCTCCAAGAGCCCTATTGGAATACGCATCGGGAAAGAGGCATTTCGCACAATGAGCGATATGGACTTTGAAGAGGCGGTGGATTATCTGTGCGAGGCACTGGGCAGGGCCATCTCCACCGAAGACGCCATGGAAGGCATGATGGCATTTATGGAGAAAAGAACGCCTAACTTTAAGGGAAAGTAGAGGTGAATATGACCTCATTCTGGATCACCGAAAATCACAACTATGAGCGGCCGTGCATGATCACATGTGCCCTTTCGGGCGTGGTTGCCAACAGGAATCAGTGCCCGGCAATCCCGTATGCACCGGAAGATTATGCGGCCGAGGCCAAAAAGGCCTATGACGCGGGTGCGGCTGTGGTCCACATCCATGCGCGATCCCCGGACGGCGCCCCCAGTTATGAAGTGGAGGACTATCGGAATATCTACGATGCCGTCACCGCGGCCTGTCCGGTGATTATCAATTTCTCCACAGGCGCTGTAGGAATCCCGGTAGAGAAAAAGATTGCGCCTGTCAAGGAGATTAAACCTGCCATTGGCGCCCTGAACATGGGCTCCATGAATTATGCTAAATACCATCCAGGCAAAAAAGGTTTTGTTTTCGATTTCGTGTTCGCCAACCCCTTTTCTGAGATCACGCCCCTTGTCTCAGTCATGAAAGAAAACGGTGTCAAACCGGAAATGGAGTGTTTTGATTCAGGGCACATCGGAAACTGTTTTCCATTGATTGACATGGGCCTTCTTACTCCTCCCTATCAGTTCAGCCTGATCATGGGAGTGCTTGGAGGCATGCCTCCCACGGCCGATAATCTGGCCCATCAGGTACGACTGCTGCCGCCCAATAGCGACTGGGAGGTGATCGGTATCAGCCATGACCAATGGCGCATGGTGGCTACGGCCATCGCCTTGGGAGGAAATGTGCGGGTCGGTCTCGAGGACAATTTCTATATTTCTTCGGGTGTGATGGCAAAGTCAAACGGCGAGCTTGTGGAAAAAGCGGCAAGGATGATTCGTGACCAGGGCCGGGAGGTGGCAACGGTGGAGGAGTGTCGGGAAAGGCTGGGACTGAAACACCGGTAAATCAGAATAACCGAAGAACTACCTATATTGTAGCAGCAGTTCACCAGAGGAAAAATATTTGACAGGATAACCCCGCGTTCCGCGGGGCAGGCATGGATAGTATAGAAGATCAACAGGATGAAAAAACTATCATGTTAATCCTGTTTATCCTGTCTAACATACCTGAACTATGGTGAATTGTATATGAGTGGGAGATCTTATGGACTTTGAATTAGGCAAAAGCTACGATGAGTTACAAATCGGCGAAGAGGCCAGTTTCACCAAGACCATCACCGAGACGGATGTTTATCTCTTCGCCGGTATAAGTGGTGATTTCAACCCCATGCATGTGAACGAGGAGTTTGCCAAACAAACGCCTTTTAAGACCAGGATCGCTCATGGGGCCCTTGCTCAGAGCCTGATCGCCCCGGTCTTAGGCACTAAACTCCCCGGGCTGGGGACCGTGGCCGTGGAAATTTCCTGTCGATTCAAGGCCCCAACCTTTTTCGGCGATACCATCACAGCTAACGCAAGGGTCTCAGAAAAAATCCAGGAAAAAAGATGGGCGCGTATGGCGCTCACATGGACAAACCAGCGGGGAGAAACCGTTGCACAAGGGGAGGCGGTGGTCATTCCACCCCGAAAGAAAATAACAAAAAAAGGAGGAAAGAAAATGGCTTTTACAGATGTGAAAGAAGTGTTTGGCAAGATGCCCGAGGTCTTCAACCCCAGTGCCGCCCAGGGAATGGACGCGGTATTCCAGTTTGAAATCACCGGAGATGGTGAGGGAAACTGGAGCGTTATTGTCAAGGACGGGGCCTGTCAGGTCCAGGAAGGCACACATGACTCACCGACCGTAACCTTGACCATGTCCGGTGAAACATGGCTCGGCATGGTGAACAAGGAGGTAAACGGTATGGGGGCATTCATGAGCGGCCAACTCAAGGCCAGTGGTGACATAATGTTAGCCCAGCGTATTGAACAACTGTTTCCGTTTTAAAGAAAAGGTTTTTTTGCCTCTCACTGAGACCACGGAGTACTCAGAGTTCTTAAATCTTTCTCTGTGATCTCCGTGGGCTCGAACGACCGGAGGGAGTGGGCGGAAGTATCATGAGTGACTTTCAGGAATATTTTGGCGAAACCCACAATATGGTGCGCCAGACCGTAAAGAAGTTTGTAGAGCGTGAAATCAAACCCTTTGTGGATGTGTGGGAGGAGCAGGGCGAATTTCCCATAGAACTGTATCGGAAGGCCGGGGATGCAGGTATCCTGGGCATCGGTTATCCGGAAGCATATGGAGGTTCAGGGGGAGATATCTTTGTCAAGATAGCTGCCAGCGAGGAATTGATGCGGTGCGGTTCCGGCGGCGTGGCAGCAGGGCTTGGTTCACTGGATATAAGTATTCCACCCATTTTGTCCCTGGGCACAGAAGAGCAGAAATCACGCTTTGTCCCGTCTGTCCTGGAAGGTGAAAAAATCTCTGCCTTAGGAGTTACCGAGCCCAATGCAGGCTCCGATGTGGCCAGTATCCGTACAAAAGCAGTTCGCCAGAATGACCATTACGTGGTTAACGGGAGCAAGATGTTTATTACCAGCGGTGCAAGGGCGAATCAGTTGAGCTGTGCTGTCAGAACGGGTGGAGAGGGGCATCGCGGTCTCAGCTTTATAGTGATAGAGTCGGATACGTCCGGGTATTCCGTATCAGAAAAACTGAAAAAAATGGGATGGTGGGCGTCAGATACGGCCCAGATATTTTTTGATGATTGCAAAGTGCCTGTTACAAACCTTCTCGGTAAAGAAGGTCAGGGCTTTTACGGTATCATGCAAAACTTTCAGAATGAAAGGTTGCAGCTCTCCGTCATGGCCAATATTACCGCACAGATGGCTTTAGAGGAATCCTTGAAATATGCCCGAGAGCGGGAGGCATTTGGCCGGCCCCTCACGGGTTTTCAGGTCACCCGGCACAAGCTGGCGGATATGGCCACCCTGGTGGAGGCAAGCCGCGAATTTGTCTATAGGGTTGCGGCCAAAATTGATGCTGGAATGGATCAGGTCAAGGAGATCTCCATGGCCAAAAATTTTGCGTGCGATGTCAGTGACAAGGTCACATACGACGCTGTCCAGATACATGGCGGATTCGGTTACATGCGCGAATATCTTGTTGAAAGACTCTATAGGGACAACCGGATCCTTTCCATTGGCGGCGGGACCCAGGAGATCATTAAGGAGATCATATCGAAGTCTATTCTGGCGTAGGTTTCCCTTGACAGGATTAACAGGATTTGTATATCCTGTGCAGTCCTGGCGTTTATCATGTCGAAAGAGAGGTATTTTAACCGTTTTTCGGCAAAAAACTTATTGACCTGTTAATCAACAATGAATATACTCCACTCTCATATCCTGTTCCGAGGACACGTCCCATCCAAAAAGTAACTGGATTTGCCTGTATCCGATTGGATCTGAGTGCTGGAGAAAAAAGAGCCCCCCAAGTCATTAGACGTAACTGAGATATTCCGTGAGCCACAAGGCTCCTTTGTATATAAAGCTTTTGTCTAACCAGATAGCCCTCAAACTTTAAGAACTAAAGAAACTTTAAACCGCGGCCCTTGGGCTCGGAAAGGCCCTTTACCCAACTTTAACATTTAGTAAAAGGAGGTTACTATGAGGAAAAATTTATTGTGGCTTGGAATCCTACTTGTTTTTATCCTAACCGTACCATCTATTGCTGGAGCCCAAAATGTCCCGGGGGTCTCAGACACCGAGGTGGTGGTGGGCTGGACCACGCCCCTTTCCGGACCGGCAGCCCTGTGGGGGGTCACGGCACTTGGCGGAACGGCATGGGCCGATTACATCAATGATCAGGGAGGAGTCCATGGCCGGAAAATCAAGGTCATCCTGAAGGACGACGGCTATAACCCGACCAGGGCGCTCACAAACCTTCAAGAGATGAAGGGCGAGATTTTTGCGGTCTGTGGCCTTCTTGGAACTGCCGTGCTCAATGCAACCAAGGACTTCTTCCCGGAAAATAAGTTGGTCTCAATCACGCCATATGGGGATGTCAGGATCTGGGCTCGGACCCCAAAGGAAAAAATGCGGTATATTTTTGTTGCCTATACCGACTACGAGAACGAAGGCGAGTATCTGGCCAAATATGCAATGAATAATCTGGCATCCAAAAAGATTGCCGTGTTCTATCAAAATGACGATTTCGGCAAGATGGGCTTATCAGGCGTAAAGAAAGGTCTGGCGGCTATGCCAGGCAAGGCAAAATTGGTGGGTAGCGTTCCCTACGGGGTGACCGAGAGGGCCCTGGGTACCCACGCACTTAATCTAAAGGGAACAGGTGCTGACACACTCATCTATTACGGCACCACGACACACGGTGCCCTTATTCTTAAAGAATCAGCCAAGATCGGTTACCGTCCCAAGGTTCTGGTCACGTTTCCTCTTGGGGACCCCATTATGTACAAGGTGGCCGGAGAAGTGTGGGAAGGAACCTATATTGCGCTCCCGGGAAATTCCGGAGTCCCGGGTGCTGAGCCTGAGGCCGATCGTATCGTGGAAATCCTTAAAAAGTATAACCCCAAGATTGCCGGCATGGAGTACCTCGCCCTGTTTGGCTCTATATCCATGATGCACCTTATTGAAGGTCTCAA
>JBDRPB010000273.1:0-6934 GCA_043809485.1 Pseudomonadota bacterium
ACTTAAGCTTTTGAGAGGCCGACGATTTCCATCCCTGGTTAAGGCTGAAAAGGCATTTAAGAAAAAGGTGTCCAGTCTGGATCTGCCCAAATCTGCGAGTATCCATGCGCCCCCATATTTTGAAGAACCACATTATCGCCTTGAAGTGCTTTTCAGAGAAGGAAAGGAACTGAGGGAAACTATCAATCGCTTAAACCTGACAGAGGGCCTGGACAAGTTAGGCGATCCCTGGGAGAAGGATGTTTGATGTCCAATTTCACCATAAAAAAAGTGCTCGTGGAAGAGGGCGCTCGCAAACGGGCTTTTACCGATGAGGTCCTTAGCAGATTACCCGGAATTCCTGTCCAACATGTAAAGGACATTACATCAGCAACAGTGTCCGATGAATTAGACATGGGAAAGGATACCCTGCATCTCCTTTCTTATAAGGGAGAATTTCTTAAACCGTGTCCAGGAACCAGGGAATATATCTGCTGTGGGTATCAAATCCTTAACGTGGCTACAAACTGTCCAATTAATTGCAGTTATTGTATTCTTCAGTCCTACTTCAATCAGCCTAATTTGAGGGTGTTTGCCAATCTGGATGAAAAGATCGATCAGGTCTTGAAGGAAATTGATTCAAAGCCTGAATGTATTTTCAGGGTAGGGACCGGGGAATTTACTGACAGCCTTGCTATTGATTCCATCACCTGCTGGTCTGATTTATTGGTCCCGAGATTTTCAGAAAGAAAAAACGCAGTTTTGGAGCTTAAGACCAAGACAACGCAGATAGATCGGCTTGTTGCTGGAAAATACAGGGACCGAATCATTGTGTCCTGGTCTCTGAACAGTCCCTACATTTCTGCGCATGAGGAACACAAAGCCGCGAGTCTTAAAAAGAGATTGGAGGCTGCGAGACAGTGCCAATCAGAAGGTTTTGTCCTGGGTTTTCATTTTGATCCACTTATCCCTCATCCCCACTGGAAAGATGAATACCTCAGGACCATTGAATTGATGGATAAATATGTTGATCCCAAGAGGATCATATGGATTAGTCTGGGTTCTTTCCGGTTTATGCCAGGCCTGAAACCGATCATCAGGAGACGCCACCCTGGGTCATGCGTGCTTGACGGTGAGTTCATTACGGGTCTGGATGGAAAGATGCGCTATTTTAAGCCCATCCGTATTGCTCTTTACAAATTTATGCGGGAAAATCTTGAAAAATGGCATCAGAACTTAGGCCTTTATCTTTGCATGGAATCCGATGATGTCTGGCAGAAAAGCCTGGGCTGGTCGCCAAGAAATTCCATAGGCTTGCGTAGCTATCTGGATAGGCGAGTAGTTGAAATTTTTGGGTAGTAATGCACAAATTTATGTGGTAGTTAACTTTAAAAGTTATAGGATTATTGGGTTCAATAAAAAAATCAAGATCTATGAGGACGTGAATTTCTATTTTGAATTCAGGAGGTAGCTATGACATTAAAGGAAAAGGTGGAAAATGCCCTTGAAAAAGTGCGGCCCTCGCTTCAGGCAGATGGCGGGGATGTTAAGCTCATTGATGTGGGTGATGATGGTGTGGTCAAGGTCTCGCTGCAGGGCGC
This sequence comes from Pseudomonadota bacterium, assembly GCA_043809485.1. Classification (GTDB taxonomy): domain Bacteria; phylum Desulfobacterota; class DSM-4660; order Desulfatiglandales; family Desulfatiglandaceae; genus 4484-190-2. The sequence goes on from JBDRPB010000273.1 coordinate 1,581, forward strand.
TTGCGCAGGGTGCCCCATGTCTCAGATGACCCTTAAAATGGGAATTGAAAAGATCCTGAAACAGAATATCCCTGAAGTGACAAGCGTGGAGTCTGTTTAAACGCCTTCATCAGAAAGGAGTAATTATGGGCATAAAAAAGATAGGAGTTGTGGGTGCCGGCGCCATGGGAAATGGAATTGCCCAGCTCGCAGCACAAATAGGCTGCGATGTGGTCATGAGAGATATTGAGGATGCATTTGTCGAGCGGGGCATGAAAAACATTGATAGGTTCCTGTCAAAGAGCGTGGAAAAAGGGAAACTTGAATCTAAGGAAAAGGATGCAATTCTGGGACGAATTACAGGAACAACCGATATGTCCCGGCTAAAAGATGTGGATTTTGTGATTGAAGCAGTTATTGAGGATTTGGAGTTAAAGAAGAGCGTTTTCAAAGAGCTGGATGAATTGTGCCGGCCCGAGGTGGTCTTAGCTTCCAACACTTCCTCAATGTCATTGACTGAAATAGCGGCTGCCACTAAAAGACCGGAAAATGTCTGCGGCATGCACTTTTTTAACCCCGTGCCCCTCATGAGACTGGTTGAAGTGATCCGTGGATATGCCACAAGCGATGAAACCGTGGCAATCACAACTGACCTTGCAAAGAAAATGGGCAAAACAACGGTTGAGGTCAAGAAAGACTCTCCTGGCTTTATCGTCAACAGGATTATGATACCTCATATGGTGGAGGCCATAAAAATCGTTGAAGAGGGCATTGCAACCAAGGAAGATGTGGATACTGCGGTCAAAAATGGGCTCAATTACCCTATGGGACCTTTTGAGTTGATGGACCTTACAGGTATTGATATCTGCTATTTTGTAAATGAGTATTTCCACAAGGAACTAAATAAGGAATTGAAGTGGGTATCGCCAAATCTGTTTAAGACAATGATTCGTGCCGGTAAGCTGGGGAGAAAGACAGGCGAAGGGTGGTACGATTACACCAAATAATAATACCCATTTGAAATACGGATATATGAGGTCAACACCCCATAAAAGAAGGCAGTTCGATCTGAACTGCCTTCTTTTTTTTATCTGAAAAGCGGATATAAGTGGCTACTTGTTTTTATGCCGCATCTTTTTTTTCAGTTTTCTGTGTTTGTGCTTTGTTATTTTCTTTCGGCGCTTTTTAACAACACTACCCATTCAATAAAAACCTCCTTGGAATTGTTAACAGCTTTTACTACTTTGGAATAAAGGATGTCAACAGTTATTTTGGAAAACAAAGGAAGAGTGATGACAGGAGAAAAATGAAGATAATTTAGTTTACATAATATATATTATCAGACATTGCTGATTCACTTCCTTCTGTTGTTTTTTTGTTTTTTTACCTTATAAAGCTGTTTATCTGCCGTTTCTACAAAGGTCATCATGGCCGTGCCCTCTGAAAAATACGCGTAACCCAGGCTCGCACTCAGATTGCACTTCTCCTCGATACCTTGTTCAATACGTTGTCCTATAACTTTGCTAATACCCTCATCCGCATCAATGAGGATAATCGCAAATTCATCTCCTCCATACCGGTATCCGGAATCAACGCCCTGGCGTATCTTCAAATTTATAATTTCTCCCACCTTTTGAAGAAGCTCGTCTCCGGCAAGGTGCCCATGGGTATCATTGTAGTTCTTGAAATTATCAAGATCGAGAAGGATCAAACCAAGTGGATGCTTTTGTCTCTCTGCCCGCGTGATCTCATCTTTCAGTCTGATATAGAAATGTCTTTGATTGTATAGGCCGGTCAAAGAATCAGTTAGGGACAATTTGCTGAGCTCATCCTTAATGTTTCGTTCGATTATTGCTCTTCTGACCTTGGCCTCAAGTTCTTCGATGCCGAAAGGCTTGTTGATGAAATCTGAGGCTCCTGCGTTTACCACATCAACATAGCCGTATTCCTTGGAGTAGCCAGTCATTGCTACTGTTGAAAGGTGGGGGTAATCACGTTCAGCACTCTTAATCAATTCAAGGCCGTCCATTTCCGGCATCCTCATGTCGGTGAGCAAAAACGTATATGGTTTTGCTTTTAGCTTCTCGAGGGCGTGTTTTCCATTAGTTGCAGAATCGACCCGAAACCCCATACGCCTCAGCATTTCTACGATAGGTTCTCTAATGTAGTCCTCGTCATCCACGACAAGCACAAACTCATCACTATAATTGATATCATCAATATCCATGAAATCTTACCAGAACAGTTAAATTTTTAGTTAGATAGGATAAATCTTACTATCCTGTCAATGAATTATTCCCCCAAAGCCAATTCCCCATGTAACGAATTCAAAAAGGCATGCTTAATATATACTGTAACTTTTTCAGCTATATAGCTGTTATCACCTGTAAAATTAACAACTTTGTTAGACCCTGTCCTGCCGCTTATTTGCCCTCCCCTCTTGCTGTACCCTTCGACCAACACCTCCAATCGCATTCCCTCAAGCGCCTTATTCTTTTTGAGGCTGATTTGCTTTTGAAGGCTTTGAAGTGTGCTTAGACGTGAGGATTTATCAACCTCACCGACATTATCACCCATTTCTGCCGCCAATGTACCCTTTCTGTCCGAATATTTAAAGGAAAAAAGTGCATCAAATTGGACCCGTTTAATAAGATTAAGTGTCATTTCAAAATCTTGTTCAGATTCTCCGGGAAAACCGACCATGACGTCACTGGTAATGCCAATGTCTGACCTGACGGTGCGCAGTTTTTCTATTAGTTCAATATACTTCTCGCGAGTATACCCCCGTTTCATGCGCTCAAGGACAGGATTTGAACCTGCCTGGAAAGGGAGATGTATGTGGGGGCAGAGTTTATCAAGATCCCCAAAGCATTGGATTAGTTGTTCAGAGAGATCCTTAGGGTGTGAGGTGGTGAAACGGAGTCTCAAAAGTCCATCCAGTTTTGTGATTTCCCGCAGCAGGGACACAAAATCCCATTTTTCCACTCCTTCCCATTGGTATGAATTTACATTCTGACCTAACAGCGTAATCTCCTTGATACCTTCTGAGATCAAGTTTTTTGCCTCAATCATGATTTCTTCTGGAGAACGTGAAATCTCCCGGCCCCTCACATAGGGAACGATACAGTAGCTGCAAAAATTATTGCACCCCTCCATGATAGATAAGTAGCCAGTAACTCTACCGCCAAAGTATCCCTGGCAAGTAACTGGTTGGGGCGGCCCTGGTTCGAGATGCGTAGCAACAATTTTTTCTCCATCCGTATCAATCCGTCTTAAAACCTCCTTAATCCTGCCTATCTCTCTTGGCCCCATTACGAAGTCAAGCTGAGGAAATCTCTTCATCAATTCGTGTCCTTTTTGCTGGGCCAGGCATCCTACAACACCCATGATTAAACCCGGGTTTTCTTGCTTTAACTCCGACATACGGCCTAACAGGCTAAAGGCCTTCTGTTCAGGTTTTGCCCTCACGGTGCAGGTATTGATGAGAATGATATCCGCATACTTTGAGTTATCAACCGGTGAAAACCCAGAACTTATAAGGGATTGGGCCAGAAAATCTGAATCATATTCATTCATCTGGCAACCCATGGTTTTTATGTAGAATGTCTTATTTTGCATAACTTTAGTTTACTTTAAGAGCAACAAGATCAAGCCCTTCTTCTCTCAAAGAATCCAGCAACTCTGTAATCAATTGCTCACAACCCGGGGAGATCCGTATTTCCAAATATGCTTTGCCTGGGTCGAGAGTTGAGACTACGGCCATACCGTCATACGATTCAATGGTTGTTCGGAGGTAGTTGATATCCCTGCGATCCACACGGAAAAGGCGTTTAATGGTCTGCATCTTTATTATAGGTTGTCCCGCCCCACATTAGCTTGGTTCTCAGTATGTTGAAATAGCTGTTATCGGGAGGTCGGAAAAGCTTTATTTTTTTTTCTGACTTACGAATGATTACCTTGTCATCATAATAGAGATCAAAGCCTACCTGTCCATCAAAAGTCAGAACAACAGTCTCTTCACTCTTATTTTTCATTTTAATCTGAATAACAGATGTATCTGGAATGATGATGGGACGATTTGTCAATGTGAAAGGGCAGATGGGAGTTAAAATAAAGGTCTCCATTGTCGGATACAGTATGGGTCCTCCGGCAGCCAGATTATAAGCCGTGGAACCTGTTGGGGTAGATATAATTAGACCATCTGCCCTGAAGGTGGTCAAAAACTCCTCGTTGATTGCTACATCGAGATCTATAATCCTTGCCAAGGTCCCTTTGTTGATCACCACATCGTTTAAGACCTCAAACCTACATACCACTTTGCCTTTGCGTAATACCTTCGTCTCAAGCATAACCCTGCTTTCTACCTCAAGACGGCCATTAATCATCATCTCGATCACAGGATAAAGACGTTCAAAGGGAATCCCCGTGAGAAAACCCAAGCCCCCTAAATTTACTCCAAGAATTGGAGACCCGAATCGCCCTACCCTGCGTGCAGCCCCAAGAAGGGTCCCATCTCCACCAAGAACCACAACCCAATCCACGGTCTTTGGGATAACCATCGATTCATCGCAGCAACCGTCCAAACACCCTTTGGTCTTCATTTCCTCTGAAAAGACTTTAATGCTCTTTTGCTTGAACCAATCTTTGAGTTTCTCAGCCTCTATTCTTGCAGGCTCGTGGTGGTGTTTATAAATGATCCCTACCGATCCGGAAGGCATAAAAGAGGTCCTCCAAAGTAAGTGTCTAAAGTGACTAATCCCGCCTCGGCGGGACTAAAGTGAGCTAAAGTTATTTGTAACCGTTCACAGGTTCAGGGTTCAACGTTCATGGTTAAGGACAAAGAAAGCTTTGAAGACCCTAAGCCCTCGTTAAAAATGTTCTATTCCCAAAGTAATTGTCAGTTTGGGTACAAATTTTGGATTAGGCATGACGAAGATAACACGTTTCTCATAAATACACATTCCAAATGAAGTCCGGGGACGAGAATAGAACCTTGAACCTTTAAACCCGTAAACGCCTACAGTCGTTTTTAGTTCTTGATCTCAAAGCTCGGTATTTATCGATCATGCCTGCTCAATATCCTAAGGTTTCAACATGATAAGGGATACAGCAGCGGCCCAGTTTATTTATTCGCTAAATAGCGAAACAATTTCAAATCGGCTCACATCAACAAGTCCTTTATCCGTCAACTTTAATTCAGGAATAACAGGAAGTGCTAAAAAGGAAAGCATCATAAACGGTTCTTCAATAATACAGCCCAATTTTGAGGCTGCCTTTTTAATCGACTTCAACTGCTTGACGAGTGTCTCTAAAGGTTCCTTTGACATGAGCCCGGCTATGGGAAGAGGCGTTTTTGCAAGTGTCACTTTGTTGCA
>JBDRPB010000274.1:0-15575 GCA_043809485.1 Pseudomonadota bacterium
ATATGGACACACAAGACATGAATCAAGGTCAGCTTCTCGAAATATCAGGGAACTACTGGAAGGCGTGTACCCTTCATGCCGCTGTCAAACTTGATATATTTACGGCACTGGCCAGCGAACAGCTCACTAACGAGGAAATAACTGAAAAACTTAACGGAGATAAAAGAGGAGTAAGCATGCTTCTCAATGCACTTACGGCCATGAATCTTCTGATAAAAGAAAATGATAAGTATTCCAACACCTCAACCAGCGCATCTTTTCTTTCAAAAGACAATCCCCAGTACATTGGCCACATGATAATGCACCATCACCATCTGGTGGCCCCGTGGTCTCAGTTGGATCAGGCTGTAAAGAATGGCGCACCTATCAGAGAAAGGGCATCAGAAAGAAATGAAGAATGGCGGGAAAGTTTCCTTATGGGCATGTTCACCATAGCCATGGGAGTGGCCCCCCGGCTGACAAAGAAAATAGATCTTTCCAGGCGGCGCCACTTGCTCGACCTGGGCGGTGGGCCTGGAACCTATGCTATCCATTTTTGTTTGAACAATCCCGAACTCAAAGCCACAGTCTATGACCTCCCCACTACCAGACCTTTTGCCGAAAAGACCAGCGAAAAATTCGGCATGACTGGTCGGGTTGATTTCATGGACGGCAACTACCTGGAAGAGGGCATTAAGGGTGTCTATGATTTAGTCTGGCTTTCTCATATCCTCCACGGAGAAGGGCCTGAAGACTGTCAAGATATTATCCGAAAAGCTGTTTCAGTTCTTGAGCCAGGTGGTATGATTATTGTCCATGACTTCCTTTTAAACAACACAATGGGCGAGCCTCTTTTTCCGGCGATGTTCTCCCTTAACATGCTATTGGGCACGCCCAAAGGCCAGACCTATTCTGAGAGACAGATCACGGACATGCTCTCAGGAGCTGGTGCAAAGGAAATCCGACGCATTCCTTTTGATACTCCAAATGATTCGGGTGTTATTTTAGGGGTGGTTGATTAATCGGCCTAAACCACTACCTCGGGTATTGGTACCATAATAAGGTTCTACCAGTTGAGTAATTACTTGGCCATAAGTGATCTAAAGTGACTAAAGTGAACTAAAGTGCCTAAAGTTCAAGGTAATATTTAACATTTTCAATTTGTCTAAGGTTCTCGATCAAGGTCTTGGTGAGCCAACTGTTACTGTGCCTCCTGGCGGGCATATGTCGTAACCTAACGAAGCAGTTATGTTCGATCAGCCACTCTCGCAAAGTCTCAAGGCCAGATCTTGGCCAAGGGGAATTTTCATAGTACAGGTCGCACTTATTGAGAAGTTATGAAAAATCTGAGAGAAAAAAGGGGGAAATATTATGCCAATATTTATGTTGTTCGGTAAATACACATCCGAATCATTAAAAGGAATTAGTTCCAAGCGAACAGAACAAGCTGTCAATCTGATCGAAAAGCACGACGGCAAGGTTATATCCATGTACGCTGTGCTTGGAGAACACGATCTTGTTTTTACATTAGATTTTCCCGATGCAGAAAAAGTAATGGCAGCTTCGGTGGCACTAAATAAGTTGACAGGTATCTCATTTACCACGTCACCAGTAGTGGAAGTCGAAAAGTTTGATAGGTTAATGGCTGAGGCAAAAGATATTTAGGGCACTAGTTTTCAAGACGAACATACTGCTGGTAAAAGGGCGCGCAGTCTCCCATATCAGTCAGGCTTGCTTCAATTAGCTGATTCACACCACCGCCAAATTTTATCCAGTCGTCCCGACGATAGACCACTGCTTCCGGGTGGAGTCCGGGGAGTGTTTTGAGCTTTACTTTGAGCCTGCCCAGGGGAGAGGCAATAAAGACGTCCAGACCAAGATCTATCTCCTGCAGCATTGTGTTCTCTTTTGCAACCCAGACCGTGGAGATCTTGTCGTGCGCCTCCGGCAAGATTTGTGAGTGAAGGGCCTCCTTGCGGACAAGAGTCAAGAGACGCAGAGGATATCCAGATGGAGGAAGAGGCTCGGGGTGAAGCTCCATGGGAAAGCGATATTTGCCGTCAGCATGGGTGAAGGCCATGCCTTCATAGGCGATCCTGGCACGCTTTGCTTCAGCAAAGCCCGTCTGTTTCAGTCCGTCTAAAGTAGTCTCCAGAAAAGTAGATACAAGGGATGCCTGAAGGCAGACCTCAGTATCGGGAAGTAGCACCGGGGGACTCAGACGTTTGCCTATCTCTGACAGAACCCAGCAGTCGTCCTTTGCCTCCGCAGGGGCTTCAACTGCTGACCTTACATAGTGAACGAAGTTGTGCAAATAAGACCCCACGAGGTCTTCTTTCTCCAGCAAGAGCCTGCATGGCAGCACCAGATTCGCCCGCTCTGCTGTGTCCGTCATGAAGGCATCAACAACCACCGTGAAATCTGCGGCCGCGAAGGCCTCGGCAATCTTTAGCGAATTTGGGGCCTGATTAACCACATTAGTTCCATTCACCCATATCATTCTGATTGGGGGATCATTTGCTTCAAGGATATCTCGACCGATGGTCGGAATTAGAAGCGTTCTTCGCTGAATATCTCCCTCACCCTTTGCCCACTCAATGTTTAGATTCCTCAAGGAAGAGATGCTGAAATAGCTACCCCCTCCTGACCGGCCAATATGACCTGATATCAGGACAAGTGCATTTATAAATCGAACGTTTTCTCCGCCGTAGAGATGGCGTTGCACGCCGTAGCCGATTAACGTCGCCACGGGATCACTGTGGGCGTAAAACGAAAAAACGCGTTCCATATCATCTTCTGAAACCCCGCACACACCGCACAGTTCGTAAACTGAATGGCTGTAAATGAGTTCCCGGAATGCGTCCAAATTGCAGGTCTTATCAAAGATCTCTTGTTGCAAACGCCCCCGTTCCTCCAATAATTGGATAAGAGCAGCAGCCAGGAAACGATCTGTTCCGGGACGGATCTGCACCATGACGTCCGAATACTCGATGTTGGCATCACCGCCGGGTGAGATAGTGAGAACTTGCGCGCCGCGTTGGCGCGCCTTCAGCATGAGAGCTGCCACGTGTATAGAGCTTCTGGAAGGATCCCTTCCCCAGTTGACAATCCAACGAGCATTGATCAGATCCCGAATGTCATTGTGATCCAGAGAGCCGAAATCTGCGATACAGGCTGCTATCCCCGCATCATCGCAGAGGCAGCCCGCAACACGACTGGCCCCAAGCCGTGCGAAAAACAGATCCGTAAGCATCCGGAGAATTCCTTTGTCAGCATCGCCCAGAATGTGCAGTATGGAAGCAGGGTCCGATCGATATCCCTGTATTTTTTCCGCGCACATATCCAGGGCTTCTTCCCATCCAATTTCCTTCCATTGGCCCTCTTTCTTCAGAAGAGGCCGGGTGATCCGGTTTGGACTCCTGAGGCGTTTTCCAAAGCGCTTAATCTTGGCACATGTGAAACCAGAGGTGATGGGGTGGTCGGGGTTGCCGAGGACGCGTATTAGTCCTGTGTTATCAGTCTCAACCATAAGGGAACATGCATCCGGACAATCAAGGGTGCAGGCGGTCAAAGTCTTCATGTTCAATCTCCATAGATCGGGCAAAATAGCCAATTTCGGACAGCCTCCCGGGCCTTTTTAGGACCAGGCCACATGCATCTCTACCTGACAATCACGCATGTCCGGTCAGCCCGATGGGATACCTTGTTGGATACACTTCCCAGCAGCAGGCCTTTGAAAGTTCCCAGCCCTCGGCTTCCTATAACAATTATATCAACGTCATGGTCTTTAGCGTAGTTGATAATCCTTTCAGACGGATCCCCCTCGATCACGGTCGCTTCAATATGCTTGACACCTTTCTTCTTAGCTTCATCCTCGGCCAAGGCGATGATCTTATTTCCCAAAGCCTGCAATTCGACCCTGTCTGTTATGACGTAGTCCCCGAGCCCCTCCGGAATTACCGATAGCTTGAATACATGGAGAAGATGGATGGTGGCATCACTTTGCGTCGCCAAACTTGCTGCAAACTCAGTTGCCTTGTATGCTTGCTCTGATCCGTCTACGGGGACAAGGATTTTTTTTATCATTTTCGCCTTCCTCATAAATTGATAAGAATTACCTTTTCGTTCAAGTGAATATGGAGGGAGAAGACTCATTTGTCAAGACTCAACATATAGGAATTCAAGGTGATCCGGCTGTTCTTGTTAGGTCATCCTCTGTATCCAATTGAGGCATAAATCGAGCTAATACATTCCGGAACGATAGGGTATATTGACATACCTCACTTGGTGAACTATACCGCTAATCATTAATTCTCATCATTTTGGCTTTAAGATAACCTTATAGAATCTATGATTAAAAGAATATTTTATGGATGGTGGATCGTACTGGCTTGTTTTTTTATTGGCCTCTACGTAGGCGGTGTCGTATTTTATGGGTTTACCGCCTTTTTTGAACCAATCAGAGAGGAGTTTGGTTGGAGCTATACGCAAATATCGTTTGCCGCCAGCCTTAGAGGTCTCGAGATGGGATTCATAGCCCCGCTCGTAGGTTTCCTCGTTGATCGCTTTGGTTCGAGAAAGCTGATTCTTTATGGAACAATCACGGTCGGTCTCGGGCTCATCTTCCTCAGTCTTACCCAATCTCTTGCCATGTTCTATGGCTCTTTTTTGCTCGTTGCATTTGGGGCCGGTGGATGTACCGTAGTAGTAACCATGTCTGCAGTGGCTAACTGGTTTCATAAAAAAGTGGGCATAGCACTGGGCGTGATGGCCTCTGGAGTTGGTGCCAGCGGGTTCTTTGTTCCCCTCATCGTTTGGCTTATCGACGTTTATGGGTGGAGAACCACCTTGATCATCTTAGGGTTGGGAATGTGGGCCGTGGGAATACCTTTATCCTTCGTTATCCGCGACAGGCCAGAACAATATGGCTATCTTCCCGATGGCGAGTCATCGGTTGAGCCTATCCCAAAGCTCGAAATTCAAGGCAGAGGAGTGGAAATTGGCCTTAAGGAGGCGCTTAAGAAGAGATCCTTCCTGTACCTGTGCACGGCAGAAGCGATACGGATGATCGCCGTTGCAGCAGTGATCATCCATGTCATGCCCTACCTCGGCAGTAAAGGGGTCCCAAGAACTACTGCCGCGATTGTGGCAGGAGCTATTCCCCTGTTCAGCATTATCGGAAGGTTTGGTTTTGGCTGGTTAGGCGACGTCTTTGATAAGAAGTATGTGATGGTCTGGGCATTGTTCCTTATGGGTTTGGGGATGCTGGCTTTCTGTTATGTGCAAGTGACAGGTGTTGTTTTTCTCTTCCTTCTCCTCTTCGCTCCAGGCTATGGGGGAGGCATGGTCATCAGAGGCGCAATTCTAAGGGAATATTTTGGAAGAGATTCCTTTGGCAAAATGATCGGGATCCTCATGGGCTTCGGATCAATTGGAGGGATTATAGGTCCTACCTTAGCCGGGTGGGCATTTGATACCCTGGGAAGCTACAATATTATATGGCTTGTCTTTTGCGGAATTATCGGCCTGGCAATATGGTTGATGTTGAGAATTCGTTGATATTTTCTAATTGTCCGTCTGGAAAGCGTTGTCATGAAACTGAGAAGGAGGGGGATGCAAGCATCCCATCCATTATTTTTGATGCAATCTTCGCGAAAGAGGGATCATTGATGTGAAGGTTCACCTCCTTGATCTCAATCCGGCGGTTCAAACTTTCCTTCAGCTTCAGCATAAAGGCCTTGTTGATCGTTGGATCATGCAATGGTCCACTTTCATGATCAGCCTCAGACCAGCCCAGGGAAGGAACGAGCACTTTGATATTGGTGGGATTATGATTGAGCTTTTCAGCAAGCTGGGCCGCGAGGAATTGGGTCTCCTCAGTATTGAGCCGGATGGCTGAGCGAAAATCATAGAAAAAGATCTTTCGATCCCTGAATTCATCGGGGATGTTATTCCGGGTAAACTCCAGAACTGCGCAGTCTAATCCCCCGGGCACCACCAGACGAGGTATGTCCAATCCCGTCGGCGGCATGAGTCTTTCAGGGCCAATACCTGCGCAATAGCCGTTTTTCAGTTCATCCGCCAGTTCATGGGTGGCAAGATCCAGGATGCCGTCAAAATAACCCTCTGCTGTCAGCTCTTCCATGGCCGTGCCACCCGTACCGTTGGCGTGAAAGGCGATCACCTCATATCCCATATCCTCCAGGAATTGCTTAATGGCTTCAGCAGCTTGTGTGATAAACCCGAACATGGTAAGAGCAATGCGCTTTTTCTCCCTTTTGGCCTTCCATTGGCTCTGTACCATTCCACAAATGGCCCCCGCTGCCCTGTCCAGGACGCCCCCAGAGATGCTGTTTACTCCAAGGAGATCCACCACGCTGTGCATCATTGTGACGTCCTTAGTCCCTACGATGGTTGCCATGTTCCGGGATGCCACAGTGGAGACCATTACTTTGGGAACCCCCAGAGGGAGCACCCGCATGATACTGGTACAGAGATGAGTTCCTGTCCCACCTCCGGCTGAAATTACTCCGCAGATTCGCCCATTATCATAGAGTTCTTTAATAAGCACTTGTGCGCGCAGAAGTATGGTCTGGATGACTTTGTCCCGACTATGGATAGTTTCTATCTCATTTTTTAGCTCTGAAAACAGATCCACATCTGCCGGAAAAGGAGAAGGGTCTTTAGTCCCCACATTGAATGCCAGGGTGCGGAGACCTCTCCGCTCAATATTATCTTTCAGAAAAAGGTGTTCCTCGCCTTTAGAATCGAATGTCCCTACGATGGCAATAGTGCCTATATTAGCCATGTCATTTCTCCAGAGAAAGGGGTGAAAGATCCTTCTGCAAACTTATTCAAGATCCCCATTTATCATCTTATTTTCTTTTTGACAACCTTGCGTTAAAGTTTTACTTAAAGAACATCTGTTTTCTATAAAGAACATTTCAATTAATTGAAGGAATATGTGCCTTCGCGGTTCCTTTAAACATTAACAGACCTGATTCTCAGGCTGCTATCCGGGCAGTAGGCTTGAGAATACAAGTCAAGGATGAGGTTATTCCTCAATATTCTGAGTACTTAAAAAAGATAGCCACAGAAATTGAGATCCGGCTCTCGACAGAATAATGAAATACCTCGCTGAAGCCTGTGTTGGCTTGAAAATAGGTGGCATATAAAGGAATGAGGGGAAAAGCAGATTCTTATCGCTATCACCTTATCACTTTAATTGGTATGTGGAATTGAGGGCAAGGTATGGTGAAGTTTTTGGAAGGATTTACACCCTATAAAAAAGAGGATGCTGAAAAGTATAACTCGTGTCGGTGGTGGTCAGGGCTGACATTTGGAGATATCCTTAACAGGGCCGCAGATATTCACCCTGAAAAAGAGGCCTTTGTCGATCGGAAGACGCGTCTTACTTATGGGGAGGCTCGTGAAAAGACAAATAAGCTGGCCATAGGACTGATAGATTTGGGCATCCAGCCCTTGGACCGGGTCCTGGTTCAGCTTCCAAACTGGAACGAATTCGTTTTTGCCTATTTCGCCCTTCAAAAAATTGGAGCTATCCCGGTATTGTTAATTGACCGATATCGCCAGTTAGAAATAAACAACCTGATTATCCTTACGGGGGCCACATCCTGGATTGTTGCCTCCAGATACAAAAAAACAGATTACGTTCCCATTATCAATGATATCCTAAAGGAGAATCCGGAGTTTAAGAATATTATAACTGTTCGTGGAGACAGGGATCATAAGCCCTTTTCAAGTCTCGAAAGGCTGATCGAGGATGCTGAAATGACCGAGGGCAATCTCGCCCGTCTTACCAGCAGAGCACCAGATCCCATGCAGATGGCCCATATGGGGCCAACCGGCGGGACCACCGGAGCGCCTAAGATTGTTCCCCGCACGCATAACAGTCTCATCACGGGCATCGAATATTGCTCCAAATCGTGGGAGCAGAACAACCAGGACGTTAACCTGCTCGCAGGTCCGATAGGTCATGACTTAACGTTCACCAAGGGCTTTATCGGAAGTATTATTATGCTTGGAAAGATTATATTCCTGGATTCCACAGACGATAAAGAGATCTGTGAGACCATTGAAAATGAGAAAGTGACTTCCATTATCTGGGTCCCCACACTGGCACAAAGGATGCTCCAATACAAGGATCTTGATAAGCATGATTTGAGTTCCTTAAAAAAGATGCACAGCGCGGGGGGAACAAGCCACCCTGATCTCGTCAAAGATGTCACGAAAAAATTGAAAATGAAATTTTACAATGGATATGGCGGGACAGAAGGAATGACGACCATCACACGCACCACTGATGATTTAGAGACAATCTGTACTACCGTGGGGAGGCCAACATGCCCTTATGATACATATAAGGTCATTGATAAAGAGGGGAATGAACTTCCCCTCAACACGCAAGGTGAATTGGTCCTTAAAGGCCCCGGTGTATTTACAGGCTATTATAATAATCCGAATGAGAACAAAGAGGCATTCACTAAGGACGGATTTTTCAGGACCGGAGACGTGGCCACAATCGATGAAAAAGGCTATATCACGCTCACCGGCCGTATCAAGGAAATGATTAACCGAGGCGGTGAGAGTATCAGTGCCACGGAAATCGAGAGACTCATCAACCGTCACCCAGATGTCGCAGCCGTGGCTGTTATCCCTATGCCTGATCCGCTCATGGGTGAAAGGGTTTGTGCCTATATCCAGCCCAAAGCCGGTACGCAACTGTCCTCGAACGAAATCATTTCCTTTTTGAAAGAGCAGAAAGCCTCTGTGCTACAGCTGCCTGAGCGGATTGAATTTATCAATGCCATGCCATATACTGGCGCAGAAAAATTGGATAAGAAATCCCTGCGGGAAGACATTGAGAAAAAGCTTCAGGCGTCTGGATAAGCCAAGAACGAGAAAAGGATAAAACAAAATGGAAAGGAGTTGAATAATGGAAGAAGTAAAGAAAATTCGAACTGTCTGCCGTAGTTGCCATGGGGGGTGCGGCGTCATTGCCCACGTCAAGGACGGTAAGGTGATTAAAGTAGAAGGGGATTCTGAGTCCCCCATCAGTCACGGGACCCTGTGCAGTAAAGGCCTGGCCATCACGCAATTGGCCTACCATCCCGATAGGATCCTTTACCCCATGAAAAAAGGGGATAACGGTTGGGAACGGATCACATGGGATGAGGCCCTGGACACCGTAATAGGAAAGTTCAAAGAAGTCATAAAAGAGCATGGTCCTGAATCCATTGTCATCGGTCAGGGAACAGGCAGGGATTATGAGAGCCACCTTTATCGGTTTGCCAACCTCTTAGGCACGCCCAATGTTTTGACAGCAGGGCACATGTGTTATGTATCCCGGGTTGCAGCGACCCTGATCACCTGTGGAAATTTGCCGATCTGTGATTATAAGGCTGAACCCAAGTGTATAGTCATGTGGGCCTGCAACCCCCAGTGGACCAATCCGGACGAGTACAAGGGAGAGGGCTTTTGGCGAGCCTATAAAAAGGGAAGCAAGCTCATAGTGATAGATCCCCGGAAGGGCTTTCTTGCAAAAAAGGCCTATCTCTGGCTCCAGCTTCGCCCCGGGACCGATGCGGCCCTGGCATTCGGGTTCCTCCATGTGATCATCGATGAGGGGCTTTACGACGAAGAGTTTGTCAAGAATTACATCCATGGCTGGGAGGAATTCAAGGAAAGGGTTAAGGAATACCCATTGGAGCGTGTGGAAGAGATTACCTGGGTTAAAAAGGAACTGATCCGTAAGGCGGCAAGAATCTATGCCACCGTTAAGCCCGCATGCATCAACTGGGGAGTACCCACGGAACAAACCTTAAACTGTACGGACTGCACCCGTCTTCTCACAGGTCTTATGGCCGTAACAGGCAATCTGGACGTAGCGGGAGGAAATGTTTTCTTTGTGCCACCGCCGGTGCGAACGGTTTCTCAGTTTTCCCGCCACAAAGACCTTTCCCCTGAGCAACGGAAAAAACGGTTGGGCGGAGAGCAATATAAGCTTGCCTCAAGGGTGGCCCTTATCACCCCCAAGGTGGCATGGGATGCCATCCTGACTGGCAAACCCTATCCTCTGAAAGCAGGGCTCCTATGCGGCACAAATCCAGTTATTACAAGGGCCAACGCCAGAGAGGCCTATGAGGCCCTAAAAAAGATTGATTTTTTGGCTGTTATCGACTTTTTCCTGACCCCAACGGCAGAACTGGCCGACATCTTTCTTCCAGCCGGCACCTGGTTGGAGCAGAACCATGTAGCGGACAACTGGAAGCGGCACGGTTATGCGTTGGCCAGGCAGAAGGCGGTGGAGATCGGTGAGTGCTGGCAGGACCACAAGATCTTTCAAGAGCTGGGGAAAAAGATGGGCCAGGAATGGTGGGACACGGTGGAAGACGCCCTCGACTATTTGCTGGAACCCACTGGTTTGACCTGGGAACAGTTTAAGGAAAAGGGATATCTGAAAGGAGAGCAGGCCTACTATAAGTATAAAGAGAAGGGCTTTTCCACTCCTACGGGGAAGGTGGAACTATACTCCACTGTGCTGGAAAAATGGGGTCATGATCCACTTCCCAAATACACAGAAATACCGGAGAGCCCTGTTTCCCGGCCGGACCTCCTTGAGGACTACCCGTACATTCTCAACGCAGGGCTGCGGACCCCCACCTTTTTCCATTCCGCCAACCGTATGATTCCCTGGCTGAGGGAGATCAGGCCCGATCCCATTGTGGAAATCCACCCTGAGACGGCCAAAAAACATGGGATAGAGGAAGGTGATTGGGTCTATATAACGTCTCCAAGAGGCCGTGCAAAAGAGCGTGCCAAATTAAATGACGGGATTGATCCTCAGGTCATTGTGGCCGAGCATGGGTGGTGGTTTCCGGAGGTAAAAGATCCGGGGCACGGTTGGGATACTGCCAACATAAATATTCTTACGGACAATTCCCATGAGTCTATGGACCCTGTTATGGGGGCTACCAATCTGAGGGTCCTTTTGTGCAATATATCACCCTGTGGGGTTGAATAGGAGGAATTGAGATGAAAAAAGTCTCTTTGATATTTTTTAAGAACGATTGCATGGGTTGTCATGCCTGTGAGGTTGCGTGCAAACAGGAGCATGGGCTCGGTGTGGGGCCAAGATTGGTCAGAGTAATCGAAAGGGCTCCTGACTTTATTCCCATTTACTGTCACCATTGCGCAAAGGCCCCGTGTAAGGAGGCCTGTCCTGTGGATGCCATCTCCAGAGATGAGCGGGGAATCGTGCTCATTAATAATGAGCTGTGTATCGGCTGTAAGCAATGTATGGAGGCCTGTCCATTCGGGGCCATGCAATTTGATGATGATAGAGAAGTGGCGGTGAAGTGTGACCTTTGTATAGAAAGGCTCGAAAACAACGAACAACCAGCCTGCAGTAAAGCCTGCGCCACAGGATGCATCTTTTGGGGCGATACAAAACAGCTTTCTGAAAAGATCGTTGCAGCCAAGTCCAAATCGGTAAATCCCAAATTGGATCGAGAAATTACAGGTATTTAATATCGCAGTCTAATCCCTCACTAATTTCAGAACTCCTGAACTGGCGTAATTTCAGATGTTACAATTTGGGTGATATTACGTAAAGCCGCCGTTATTTAATCGGGAATCAGCTAGGCCTTCAACATCAGCCGACAACGAATTCGAAAGTAGGATTTTATGATACACCGGAGTAAATCAACACGGTAAAGGAGATCATTTATGACGGAACAATTGACCCATGCATTGGTAGAAATGCAGGAAACAGAGGCATTGCAGAGAGCAAAAAAATTGCTGGATGAGGGGGTTGAGCCTATGACCATTCTGACGGCTTGCTCCACAGCCATGGAGACCGTCGGAGAGCGCTTTGAGAAGGGAGATTACTTTTTGCCCCAACTGATGATGGCAGGCGCCATGTTGAATCAAATTTCCAAGATGATCAAGCCCCTGATCAAGGAGGAGAAGACCGAAGCTGGTAGGGGCAGGGTCCTGATGGGAACGGTAAGGGGGGATATCCATGATATCGGCAAGGATATGGTTATCTTTCTTCTTGAGGTCAACGGCTTCGAGGTGCGGGATATCGGAATCAATCAGCATCCGGATAAATTCGTTGAAGCCATTCAGAATTTCCAACCCGATGTAGTGGGCATGAGCGGGTTGCTCACCCTTGCTTTTGAATCCATGAAAGAGACGGTCCAGGCTATAGAAGAGGCCGGTTTGCGGGATAAGGTCCGGATCATGATCGGTGGTGGTCAGGTGACCGAACAAGTGAAAGACTACACGGGTGCCGATGCCTATGGTCCGGATGCGTTAGCAGGTGTCAGGCTCACAAAACAGTGGATCGGAGGGCAATAGTATGCAAGAGCGATTTATTGATATCTCAGTAGAAGCGGAACAAAAGCAAGAGGAGCAATTTAGCATATGGCTAAGAGGTGAAGGCATACCCTTTGCCGATGCCGATAAAGAGGCCGCCTATCGGGAGCGTGTAACCCTGATCAAGGATGCGATCCAACTCAGGCATATACCCAACCGCGTTCCCATCTGCCCGTCCGCGGGATTTTTCCCCAATGAGTATGCCGGGATCACCATGTATGATGCCATGTACGACTATGAGGCGCTTAGCAACGCCTGGGAATATTACCACCGAGATTTGGAGCCGGATGCCTACAACGGCCCCACAACGATCGTCCCCGGAAAGGTACTGGATATCCTGGACTTGAAGTTATATCGATGGCCGGGCCATGGCGTGGCCAAGGAACGAGAATACCAGTTTGTGGAAGACGAATACATGAAAGCGGAGGAATATCAGGACCTGATCGACGATCCCACGGGCTTTTTTCTGACCGTCTACTTCCCGCGGATCTTCGGTTCTCTGAAACCTTTCGAGACCTTTCCACTTCTTCCACCGGTTAACGAGATCCCTGTCATCCCGCCTACCGTCATGCGCTTTGGAACAGATGCCATGCAGGGTGCCTTTCAGAGCTTGGGACAGGCCGGAGAAGAGGCACTCCGGTGGAGGGCCGCTGTCGGGAAGATCAGCGGACGCATCATGGGAAGGGGATTTCCGGCCTTTACGGGCGGTTTCACCAAGGCGCCCTTCGACGTCATCGGCGACAGCCTCCGTGGAACGACCGGAGTCATGCTCGACATATTTCGTCATCCGGATGAACTTAAGGAGGCCTGCGAGCGACTGACACCCATGATGGTCAAAAGCGGTGTGGCCGCCTGCCGCGCCAACAATCACATTATGCCATTCATCCCGCTCCACAAAGGGGCAGACAGCTTCATGTCCGATGAGATGTTTCGAACCTTCTACTGGCCGACCCTGCGCAAAGTCATCATCGGTCTGATCAATGAGGGGATGGTTCCCCTGCTTTTTGCCGAAGGAAGTTATAACGACCGGCTGGATGTCATTAGTGATATTCCCAAAGGCAAAGCCGTATGGTGGTTTGACCGCACCGATATGAAAAGGGCCAAAGAAACGGTCGGGCAGGTCGCCTGTTTGGCCGGAAACATGCCTTTGGACCTGTTATGTACCGGTACCCCCAACCAGGTCGAATCCTATTGCAAGGATCTCATTGAAGTGGCTGCTCCGGGCGGGGGCTTTATCTTTTCCTCCGGTGCCGGTATGCAGGGGTCCAAGCCCGAAAATGTAAAGGCCATGATCGCGTCCGTCAGAGAATATGGTGTATATAAATAAACCTGTCATAAGATGCATTTTTGAGATAGCTTCTAATATGCTACCAGGTTAGGCAAAAAGGTCGCAATCTGAGGGAAAACAAGGAGTATAACCGTAGCAATAATCAGTGTAACAAGAAAGGGGAATATCCCCTTAAAGATTGTCTCAAGGGGTACGTCAGGAGCAATCCCCTTAATGACAAACACGTTGACCCCTACCGGCGGTGTGATTACTCCCATCTCGCCTACGAGCACAATGATGACCCCAAACCAGATCGGGTCAAAGCCGAGCTTCAGAACTATCGGGAAGAAAATGGGGATGGTAACCACAATGAGACCCATAGCATCCATGAAGAAGCCGCCTATAAAGTAAATGAAGATGATGACTCCCATGACAGCCGTCGGGTGTATGGGAAGCTCCCCGAGCCACTCAGCCAGGACGAAGGGTATCCTCGATACGGCCATGAAGTGACCAAAGACGATAGCCCCTGTGATAATGAATATTACCATACAAGATGTTCTCAAGGCTTCCTTGCCGGCCTCAAAAAATGTCTGCCAGCTAAGTTGGCGTCGGGCCAAGCCGATGAGCAAAGCACCACCGGCTCCTATTGCTCCGGCCTGCGTGGGACTGAACAAACCGCCAAATAACCCACCAATGGCCAGAATGAAAAGAATCAAGGCCTCAATAATTCCCGTAAGTGCTTTCAGCTTTTCCCTCCAGCTGGTTGGGGCTCCAGGAGGGCCGATAGCGGGGTTGCGCCAGCATAGAAGAGCCACTGTTGCGGCAAAAAAGATGCTCAGGAGTATCCCCGGCAATATCCCGGCGACGAAAAGTTTGCCGATGGATTGCTCGGTCAATATCCCATAGACAATAAGGACGGTGCTCGGTGGGATAAGGATGCCAAGGGTGCCGGCAGCGGCGACGGTACCGGTGGCGAGTGCGTCATCGTAGTTATACTTTTTCATCTCCGGAAGCGCTATCTTGCCCATGGTCGCTGCCGTTGCCGTGCTCGACCCGCAAATAGCTCCAAACCCGGCACAGGCGAATACGGTGGCTATGGTCAGGCCGCCACGGAGGTGCCCTATCCAGGCATAGGTCGTCTTGTAAAGCCTTTGGCTAATTCCCGCAGCAAAGGCGAAGGTACCCATAAGGATAAACATGGGGATAACACTTAACGGGTAAGAGGAGAACGTGTGGTAGATATCCTGGGCCAGAAGGCTCAAGGCCGGTTCCGGGCCGCTCAAATAAGCAAAGCCAACAAGTCCAACCAGGGCCATGGCGAAGGCAACCGGCATTCTGAGCATAAAAAGGACGACTAGGAGACCGATACCGATAAGGCCTGCGGCAACTGGGCTCATTTCTGAACCTTCCTCGTTAACGATTTAAGAAATTCCAGCAACAACACCAAACAGACAGGAATACTGGCAAGGGCAATACCATAGGTGAAAGGATACAAGGGTATGTAGGCGGTTGCACTATACTCGCCTGAGGTTTGAAAGGAATAACCAAGCACACAAAGTCGCCAAATAATCACGATGAAGAGTCCTAATCCAAGAAGAAGAACAATGCTGTTGATCACTGCTTGGGCACGCCTTGGCAGCAGATTGAAAAAAATTTCTACTCGGATATGCCGGCCTAAAATCAGCGCCATGCTGGCAGCAAAGGAAATTGCCACTATCTGGGAAAGCACCACGATGTCAAGGGCACCCAAGAGAGGCGACTTAAAGACCTTAGCCCCCACTACATCGATGCAGGTAATAACCATCATCAGTAACATCCCTGCAAGTCCTATCCATTCAAACCAGGTGCTCAACCGACGATTAAACTTTTCAAATTTGTTTAACACTTCTCTTCCCTCAGGTTTTTGGTAGGTGCAGGAGTTTTAGCCTGC
>JBDRPB010000275.1:0-10825 GCA_043809485.1 Pseudomonadota bacterium
GGCCTTACACAGGGTAGATCAGGATCTATTTCAAAACCTGTCCGGAATCCTGGGCGCCGGTTACCTCCGCTCATTTCCCGCGGAAGACTACCTGAGCATTGAACACGTAGAAAATTCACAATCAAAAATTCAAAATTCAAAATTAAACATTCAAAATTCAAAATTAAAGAGGCTTGCATACGCAAAGGAGATCCTGCCTGCCACGGAGCACAATCCTATTCTGATTTTTCATCTGCGCCCCAATGTCAAATTTCATGATGGCCATACCGTTGATGCCCATGACGTCAAGTTTACCTTTGAGGCTATCATGAACCCCAAGAACCTCTCTCCACGGGTTGCGGACTACGAGCCTGTCAAGGCAGTGGAGGTTATTGATCCCCTAACCGTTCGTATTGTGTACAAACGGCTCTACTCCCCCGCCATAGGAACGTGGGGCATGGGAATACTCCCGGAACACCTCCTCAACCCGGAGGCACTCAAAAAAGAGGCCGTCCGGTTCGGGAAGGAGCCGGAAAAATTCTCCATGCGGCAAAGCTCCTTCAACCGGCATCCTGTCGGGTGTGGGCCTTTCATATTTCGCAGGTGGAAGTCGGATCAATACATAACACTGGATCGCTTTGAGGATTATTGGGAGGGCCCGCCCAACTATAACCGGTACACCTATCGGGTCATACCGGATCTGCTGACCCAGGAAATGGAATTCTACGCAGGCACCATAGACAGCTACGGTGTCCAGCCGCACCAGGTGAATCGTCTAAAAAAGGATCCGAGGTACCAGAGCTTCTCCGGAACCTCCTTTGGGTATACCTATATAGGATACAACATGCGGCGAAAACCCTTTGATGATCCCAGGGTTCGGAGGGCCATGGGTATGGCCATTGATGTAAGCAAGATCATCGACTACGTGCTGTATGGCCAGGGGGAACAAATCACCGGCCCCTTCCTCAAGCAGACGGATTATTATAATCGCAGGATGCAGCCCCTTTCCTATGATCCCCAAGGGGCCTTGGCATTGCTCAAAGAGGCGGGCTGGCTGCCCGACAAAAAGGGGTGGCTTACAAAAAACGGAAAGAGACTTCAATTCACCCTGATTACCAATAGCGGGAATGATCTTCGCAAGTCTATTCTTGCCATTGCGCAGGCCTCGTGGAAACAGATCGGCATTGATGTCCGTACCGACCTCCTGGAGTGGTCCGTATTTATACAGGAGCGGGTGGACAAGGCGGATTTCGATGCCCTGATTCTGGGCTGGAGCATGGGTATCGAGCCGGATCTCTATCAGATATGGCATTCCAGCCAGAGCAATTCCTATCAGCTTAATTTCGTAGGTTTCAGAAATGATCAGGCCGATGACCTGATAATCAAGATCCGGCAGGAATATGACCATGAAAAGCAGGTGGAATACTGCCATAGGCTCCATGAGATTATCGCCCGAGAACAGCCATACACGTTTCTCTATGTACCCAAGTGGACAGCGGTTTTGGACAAGCGAATCGTGATCAGGGAGGCGGACGATAAAGGAAATGTGCTTCATAAAAAGATCAGGCCAACCAAGACAGGGAGCTTTACCTTTCATTTTAACAAATGGATAAAGCTCTCGGAGATGCCCAGGTTCGCACCTGAAGGATAACGAGGAAAAAATGTCAAAGCTCAAAGTTCAAGAATGCAGACAGGGGCGCAGGCACATGTACAACGTTCCTGGCTTTGCATGGACCATAAAGGATCCTGAATAATGTTATCATTTATTGGCCGAAGCATCATACAGAAGATCATTACCCTCTTTTTTGTGTCCATTGTATCTTTTTCCATTATCCACCTTGCTCCTGGTGAGCCAAGTCAGGTTGACCCTCTGAATCCTAAATTCACCCCTGAGATCGTTGAGCGCTTTCGGAAAGAGTTTCACCTGGATAAGCCCCTGCATATTCAATACCTTTACTTTTACCGCGACCTCTTCACAGGCAAGACCGTTTCCTGGAAGGATAATCAATCGGTCTTAAAAAAAATATGGGAGCGATTTTTGAACAGCCTCCCCCTCTTCATTGTAGGCACTATTTTAACCTGGACCCTTTCTTTCCCAATTGGGATCCGCTCGGCCATTTTCAGGGGAGGAATCTACGACAGGAGCGCCACATTCTTGTCATATCTATTGATCTCCGTCCCCGGCTTCTTTTTCGCCTACATTCTCATTATATTAGTCGTAAACAGGTTTCATGTTCCTGTGATCGGCATGGAGACCTTTGGCCTTGGGGAGGCCTTCTGGCCGCGAATGATCATGGACAGGGTGTGGCACCTGTTGATCCCTTCGGTGCTGGGGGCCACCGGTGGTATCGCGATCCTTTCACGGTATGTGAGGAGTCAGATGCTTGAAGTAGAGGGCCAGGATTATGTACGTACTGCCAGGGCCAAGGGACTTTCCAGTGACCAGGTTCATTACAAGCATGCACTCAGGAACGCCCTGTTGCCCTTTGTCACCATGTTCGGCTTGATTTTGCCCGGCCTCATCGGCGGGTCGGTGATTATCGAATCCATTTTTTCCTGGCCCGGCATGGGAAGAATGGCATACGAAGCCATTCTGGCACGGGACTATCCCATTATCCTGACCGTTAATTTTGTTTCCGCTGTGCTGGTCCTGGCAGGCACCTTTGTTTCTGATTTACTGTATATGATTGTGGATCCGAGGATACGACTGTAATTAAGTGAACTAAAATGCCCAAAATGCCTAAAGTGAGCTAAAGATGAGCAACCAGACAGATATTTGCGAAAGTGAAACGAGGAGAACGCAGCATTGGCCCTTTAATAGCCAAGGGTCTTCGGAGATTATCAATAAAGACTTAGGATCATGACCACATCTCAACCGCCCAAAGATGTTCCTGTGGAAGCGTCTCTTTCCCCGAGACACTCCCGCTTAAAGGAAATCTTGCAGCTTCTCAAGGGAAACAGCCTCGCCTTTGCAGGTCTCGCTATCTTTTTGCTCTTTTTCTTAATCGCCTTTGCAGGCCTCATGCTCACTTCCGGAACCGACCCCGTCTTTGATCCTGCCATGGTAAGACTACAGGAAAAACTGCGGCCCCCGCTTTCCAACCCCGCTACGGCAACGTTACGCCCGGAAGAAATCCCGAACCTGGGGGTTTACCTGTTCGGAACCGATGATCTGGGGCGAGATGTGTTCGCAAGAATGCTGCAGGGAGCCTGGGTTTCCTTAACCGTTGGCTTTGTAGCCGTGGGAATTTCCGTACTTATCGGCATCGTTATGGGGGGGATATCAGGCTATTTCGGGCAGAATCATGTAAGGGTCAATCACATTCTTGCGGCATTCATGTTGCTCTCAGGCGGGGGATTGCTGGTGATTGGGTCCACCTCCTGGGGAATAGCACTCATGCTTATTGGATGTGCGTACCTGGCTTTTTCCCGTTGGCTGAAAAAAAGACTGGAGAAACGGTCTCCGTCAACATGGGTAAAGGTGCTCTTTGCCGGGGCCGTTACCATCGATACCGTGATCATGCGATTTGTGGATATCATGCTCTGCTTCCCCAGCTTTTTTCTCATACTCACCGTGGTGGCCCTTCTCCCGGCAAGCATGTACAATATTATGATTGTCATCGGCCTTACCAGTTGGATGGGCACCACACGCTTTGTCCGTGCCGAATTTCTCTCGCTAAGGGAACAGGATTTTGTCACCGCTGCAAGGGCCCTCGGAGTGAATGACTGGCGGATCATATTTCGGCACATGATTCCCAATGCCATCGCACCGGTACTCGTATCCGCCACCATTGGCATAGCAACGGCCATTCTAACTGAAGCCGGCCTGAGTTTTCTCGGATTTGGCGTCCCCCCGCCCGATGCAACCTGGGGTAACATCCTTTCCGGCGGGAAAAACTTCATTTTCGACGCACCATGGCTGACCTTTATTCCGGGATTCGCGATCCTTGTGGTAGTGCTCTCCTTTAATCTCTTTGGCGAGGGGTTACGGGATATCTTAAACCCGAAACTGAGGGAACGATTCTGAGCAGATTAAATGGAAACTTTAGATCACTTTAGGCACTTTAGATCACTTTAGGCACTTTAGATCACTTTAGACACTTTAGGCACTTTAGATCACTTTAGGCACTTTAGGCACTTTTCATGAATAATATCCTTCTATCCGTCCACGACCTAAAGGTATATTTTCAGGTTAACGGAAGGCTCTCCAAGGCCGTTGACGGGGTGAGCTATGCAGTGGGCAAGGGACAGACCGTCTGCCTTGTGGGCGAATCAGGTTGCGGGAAAACCGTATCGGCCCTGACCATACTCAGGATTATCCCGCAACCGCCCGGCAAAATAATGGGCGGCAGGGTGCTGTTCAAGGAGCAAAATCTCCTGGACCTCAGTGAAGAGGAGATGCAGCAGATTCGTGGAAATCACATAGCCATGGTCTTCCAGGAGCCCATGACTTCCCTGAATCCCGTTTTCACTATTGGGGAGCAGATCCGGGAGACCATCCTGATCCATGAAACAGTGGATGCAACAGAGGTCCATCACCGATGCGTTCAACTCCTCAAAGATGTGGGTATTCCATCGCCGGAGGAGCGCCTTAAAGACTATCCCCACCAGCTCAGCGGCGGACAGAAACAGCGGGCCATGATCGCCATGGCCCTGGCATGTAATCCTGATCTGGTCATTGCCGATGAACCGACCACGGCGCTCGATGTCACCATTCAGGCACAAATCCTGGATCTATTTGAAGAGCTGCAACAGAAACGGCAAATGTCCCTGCTTTACATTACCCATGATCTTGGCGTGGTGGCAAATATAGCCGATTTTATCTACGTAATGTATGCGGGTATTATTGTGGAGCAGGGTGCTGCCCGCGAGATTTTTCAAAGTCCCTGCCATCCCTATACGCGAGGGCTCCTTGCCTCACTACCCAGTCGTGCCAAACGAGGAAGCCCCCTTCACAGCATTCAAGGCTCTGTGCCGGACCCAGCAAACAAACCCAGGGGCTGTCCCTTTCATCCCCGATGCAACTCTGCTATGGAAACCTGCAGGATCGTGTTTCCGGGGATGTGTGATTACGGGAAAGGACACCTCAGCCGCTGTCCCGTGCTTTTTGAACAAGAGAAACGCTCCTATGGAACAGGTCAACCCATCACATAACACCGTTCTCAGTGTAAGAGACCTGAGAAAGTACTTCCCCGTACGAAGAGGCTTCTTTCAGGGAATCATCGGGTGGATCAAGGCCGTTGATGGTGTGGACTTCACCATTGAGGCGGGCAAAACCCTGGGTCTGGTGGGGGAGAGCGGATGTGGGAAATCCACCATCGGCAGGCTCATCTTGAAACTCCTGGAGGCGGACAGGGGTAAGATCCTGTACCGGAATCAAGATATCAGTTCCTTTTCCCAGGATGAAATGAAGCCCCTGCGCAAAGAGATGCAGATTATTTTCCAGGACCCCTTTGGTTCCCTGAACCCCAGGCTCACCGTTCAACAAACCATTGAGGA
The DNA here is from genome assembly GCA_043809485.1 of Pseudomonadota bacterium. Taxonomy (GTDB): domain Bacteria; phylum Desulfobacterota; class DSM-4660; order Desulfatiglandales; family Desulfatiglandaceae; genus 4484-190-2. Next base: position 5,479 of record JBDRPB010000275.1, read on the forward strand.
AGGCCTGCGAACCCTGGGCATGAGAGGTCACCATGATCGAGAAAATAGGGTCAAAGAGCTTCTGGACATGGTGGGTATGGCTTCGTCAACTGCCGACCGCTATCCCCATGAATTCAGCGGAGGCCAGAGGCAGAGGGTAGGCATAGCCCGGTCCCTGAGCGTAAACCCTTCCCTCATTATATGCGACGAACCTGTTTCGGCCCTCGACGTGTCTATCCAGTCACAGATTATCAACCTGCTCAAGGACCTACAGGTCCGCCTGGGCCTCAGTTACCTTTTTATCTCCCATGACCTCAATGTAGTAGGCTATATCAGCGATTCCGTCGCCGTCATGTACCTGGGCCACCTCATGGAGTACGCTCCCGCAGAGGAACTCTTTGACACGCCACGTCACCCCTATACCCTCGCATTACTCTCTGCAATACCCAAGGTTGAACCTGCTGATCGCGGCCAACAGCAGATACTCAGAGGTGATGTGCCGACCCCCTTTAACCCGCCTCCGGGCTGCAAGTTTCAGGAAAGATGCCCTCTCGTTGAAGCCAGGTGCAGGGAAGCCGAGATCGACTGGTACAAGGTACAGGGGGAGCACGAAGTCCGGTGCTGGAAGGTTTTGTAAGGAAGCGCTCCTCCTCCCTCCTGCATCCTGCATCCTGCATCCTGAATCCTGAATCCTGCCTCCAGCACCCCCATGTTCCCCAGCTCAAATCAATTGTTGATTTCCATTGAATTTTCTAGTATACGCACAGAGAAAACAGTTGAAGTAACAATGGATAACAAATGAAGATCTGACTTCCACAAGACAGATCTGTCTATCAAAAATGAGAGACCACCATGACACGCGACGAAATTCTGCAAACCTTGTCAAAGCACCACGTTGAACTGCGCAGGGATTACGGCGTCCGTTCCCTGGCGCTTTTCGGCTCGGCGGCTAGAAACGAAACAGGGTCCGAAAGCGACGTGGATATCCTGGTAGAGTTTGAGAAACGGATTGGGCTGTTTCAGTTCATTAGAACCAAGCAGCGTCTAGAGGATCTGCTCAGCGTTAAAGAAGTCGATCTGGTCATGCGCAGTGCAGTGATTCCCGAGCTGCGGGGTGATATCTACGGAGAAGCCATCGATGTCGAGTAGAAAGTGGGTGTTTCGCATTCAGCATATACTTGAAGCCATTGAGCGGATTCGGCTGTACACAGCAGGCATGGATGAAGCAGGCTTTACCGGAGAACAGAAGACCATAGATGCCGTTCTTCGCAACTTCCAGGTTATCGGGGAAGCTGCACGACATGTCCCAAAGGAGATCCAAGCCTCCCATCCAGATGTTCCCTGGTCCGTGATGATAGGGATGAGGCATGTTCTCGTCCATGATTACGATACTGTTGATACATCAACTTTGTGGCTGACGATTCAGCAAGACTTGCCGCCGCTGGTGCCCAAACTTCGACGACTCCTAAAGGCAGCTGAAAAAGAATGACTTCTCTCCAAAGAAAGTCTCGATGAATGCCTAGTTTATCGAGGCGCTTTCGTCATCCTCCCTCCTGAACCCTGCATCTTGCATCTTGTATATTGCATCATCGGACGCTCTTTTCCTTGACAAATCAAAAAGATAAGCGTAGTTTAGCCCTGTCGTTTTTCACCCCTTCAGGAGGGTGCCTTGTTCTCTATAACCATTCAAAAAACGTTGTTTACCCAAAGGCTCCACCGGCCTAGTGTTGGTGGAGCTTTTTTATGGCTATTCTGGTGAATGACACGTGGTGGTAAGCAAGAAAAACAGAACATGAGTCAAGAGCAGATTTATCCCGTGAAATTTTCACCCCGTTGAATGCCTTAACTTATTCAACTGCGGCGAAAACTATTCTACTGGGGCTTGACAGGTTAACTAAGCAGAAAGCAGTGAAATAATGATGATATCCTATTAGTATACGAGTAAGAGGCCTATATGACGACACACATCTCAGTACGATTAGCCTGGCATGACAATGGCTGGAACGGAAAAATATGCAAGAATCCAAAAGCAAATACCTATTGTGCCGGACCCTATTCTTTCCCAGGAGACATGATCGCTGAACGGCGTGAGATTCAAGTTGAGGAAGACCACGCTGGTGAGGCGATAAACGATTTAGATTTTATTCCTCCTTGCATCTGGAGTTGTAACGCTTTCGGAGAAAAGGAGCTTGTGACCTATAACCCACCTCCAGCATGGTTCCGTGATGGCACAAAAGTAAAACACTGGCCGTTGCCGCCCTATACTATCTGCACATGGCCTTATGAGGAGATGTATAATGATGATGTTAGGAACATCTCCACACAAAAAGGAATGACAAAATATAATGCTGTTGCTCGCAGGGAGGGCGCGCTCAATTATTTTGCCCAACTCTCTCCAGGCAAGAGCCTTGTTTTCTATTATGTAAACTACAGCAATCCTTTTAGCGAAAATGATGAACACAAATATGCCCTCATAGCTGTAAGTCGAATTAAAAAGATCGGTCAAGAGATTACCTGGGATAACCAAACAAAAGAGATTGAGAAGAAATATGGCCCTAATGTCTGGGCACGAAATATAACTTCTGATTATCCTGATCAGGGGCTCAGAATCCCATATGAGAAATATCTGGATAAGCCGGGTATCCTAGAACTTATCCTCTTTGTCCCAGAAAATCCAAGGCATTTTAAGTATGCCACCAGACACATTTTTGACGATGGAGCTCTTGGCATTATTGAGCGTTTAAGTGAGATTGTTGGGGCGTTGCAAGAAATTGGCGATACTTCTGAAAATTGGGAAATCCGTCAAAGCTGCCTATCCTCTATTATGGCAGAGCTTTGGAGTGATCGAGGCCTTTATCCCGGAATTTTAAGGATTTGGGATTATCTCAAATTCCATGAAGCGATCCCATATACGATCGAACAGATCTCACAAAAAAACGAAGAGCAAATCAAGGATAGCCTTTTTTCATTCTTGAATGGAGACAAGGATACGGTTCCGGGGTTATCAGTTTCTGACAAAAGAATAAAGCAAATTCGAAAGAGATGGAAATATCTTGAGAAGACGCAGCAAGAACTTCTTCAGGATGTTTTTCCTCGCTTTGATTTGACTACGCGACAGATTGAAAAGATCATCGAACACCCAGAAAGCGCTTCCATTTATGCGAACCACAGTGAAATAATTGAAAGCCCATACATTCTCTCAGAAGAGTATGCCGGCGATAATTCCGATGACCAGATCACATTTAGTCAGATAGATCATGGTATGTTGCCGTCGCCTGACCTGGGCGAAGGTCCTGAGATGGAGCTGGATGATTGGCAACGTTTACGCGCTCTTTGCATTGAGCAGCTCAAACGAGCGAGCCAACATACTTTTATGTCAGCTGAGCAGATACTTTTCGGACTTAATCATAAACTCAGCTTCATGCCGGATTGGAAAAGAATGCAATTCACATTCAGACATTTAGAGGTGGAGAAAGACGATTTAAGCCGCGCCCTGACTTATCGTTTGGAAAACGATAAACTTTATCTTTACCGCAAATCAATCTTCGAAGATGAGCGGCTTATAGAAAACACTTTGCGTCAATTGGCAGCGCAAAACGATATCACCCTTCGGTTTCCTGTAACAGAAAACCATTGGAAGAATTATCTGAAAAAAACAGATAGTGAATTGGCTAGAGAACATCCTGCCGAATACGAGAAGGCGATTTCCAATCAGGTGGAGGTCTGCTGTCAGATCTTTCGCAGACCCCTGAGTATTATTTGCGGGGCCGCGGGTACGGGTAAAACCACTATTGTTGAAGCCATTATTCAGGCGATAGAAAAGGCCCATGGTTCAGAATCATCTTTTCAGTTACTGGCTCCGACTAGTAAAGCAGCTGACCGTTTACGTGAGCGTACAGGCAAGGAGGCAAGCACAATCCATTCCTTTTTAGCGAAGAGAGGCTGGTTGAATGACAACCTCAGTTTTCGTCGATTAGGGGGACAACGCGAAGACAATATAACAACGTTCATTATCGATGAATCATCCATGATAGATCTTCCCATGCTAGCGACCTTGTGTAGGGCTGTTAACTGGAATGCCGTCCAACGACTGATTTTTGTTTGTGATCCCAATCAATTGCCACCCATTGGGACAGAAAAAGTCTTTTCTGACCTTCTTGATTGGTTGAAGGTAGAACTCCCTGAGCATGTTGGGGAGCTTACTGTGAATATCCGGCAAATACATAATCGTATTACGGGCAGGGGAACCGGTATTCTTGATCTGGCTAATATTTATCTTCACCGAAGACTGGCTGATGAAAAGTCAGCCGATCTTGACGCACAGGAGGAGGAAATCCTTAGCAAAATCCAAGAAGGAGGCGATGTTTCTGGAGATTTGCGGGTGCTTTTCTGGGATACCCCCGAAACGCTAGAAAAAGTTCTTATTGATACAATCATCTCCGATATGGAACAAGATACCGGTAAATCGATTGATCCGGAACGTCCTGATATGCTGTGGGACACTTATTTCAGTATATTTGACAAAGAAGGGCAACCCGAACGAAGCCAGGTCATTTCACCCTATAGAGGCGAACTCTATGGAATCGAACATCTGAACAAAACGCTACAAAATAACAATAATGCGTGGATGCTAGACAATAAAGGGAGTGTAGGCGGTATAACCTTTAGAGATAAAGTCATTCAAGTTTGTAATCGCCCACATTCTAACCCTATAAAGGCATATGATCTTAATACAAAAAAGAATGAGGATGTGGAAGTTTTTAATGGTGAAATTGGCTACACAAAGGTCCACGGTTTTGATAAAAATTGGAAATGGTCAGGGTTTCGTTTAGGAAGGTTTCAAGTTGTGTTTAGTAGAAAACAGCATCTTTGGGTGGCCTATAATTCTGAAAGCCAAGTTGAAGAAAACCTGGAATTAGCTTATGCCATTTCCGTTCACAAGTCCCAGGGCAGTGAATTCCAGAGGGTGTATTTTGTTCTGCCAAAACACAAGCGAGGATTGCTCTCGCGGGAACTTTTTTACACAGGTCTTACCCGTGCGCAGTCACACTGCACCCTTCTTATAGAGGAGGATATGGCGCCAATATACAGCCTCCGAAGAAGGGAAAATTCACATCTCATTAGAATTAACTCTTCCCTGTTCAATTTTACTCCTGTGCCGGAAGAATTCCAGAATATGTTCGAATGGTATGAGGAAGGAAAAATTCACAGAACTTTAGCCGATTATATGGTCCGTTCAAAATCAGAGGTAATCATTTCCAACATGCTTTTTGATAGAGACATCCCGTTTCAATATGAAATGCCACTTCAAGCACCAGATGGAACCACAGTACTTCCTGATTTCACTATCAAGTGGCGCGGAGAAACC